>CAYVIE010000054.1:0-17596 GCA_964451355.1 uncultured Desulfobacteraceae bacterium | reverse complement strand
AATTTCAAAAAATTAGCCTTTACTTTACATTAAATTTTAACTGCGAAACTTCAGTCATATTTTCAATTATTCGCAGGCCGTAAATATTGACAAACAAGACCAGGTGCTTAATATTTTCGGGCCTGATGCAAGAAGGTGTATTTCATTAAGTTTTGAAACATCCAAAAAAGACAGATCTTAATATGCATGTTCAAAAATCCGAAACAGAGGCGGAACTGGATTTTCCTGATCCCTCGATAGCAAGGACCCTTTTCGGGAGCCACAATTCGAACCTTGCAAGGGTCGGGGAAACAACCGGAACTCGAATCAATGCGCGTGGCAACAAGGTGAGGATCTCCGGCGACGCCATAGCCATTCAACTCGCCCAGAAGGTTCTCATCCAGCTTTATGAAATCGTAAAACAGGGTTTTCCTTTATACCCCAGTGACGTGGACTTCGCCACGGACGCCTTGTGCAGAGACGACAGCATTGATCTGAAAAAAATTTTTCTCGATACAGTTTACATAACAGCAGACAAACGCACTATCGCGCCCAAAAGCCCTACCCAGAAACTTTACATAGACGCCATCAGATCCAATGACATTGTATTTGGCATCGGGCCGGCAGGAACAGGTAAAACATACCTTGCCATGGCGATGGCTCTTGCGGCTCTTTCCAAGAAAAAGGCCAGCAGAATAATCCTGACTAGACCTGCGGTTGAAGCGGGAGAAGCGCTTGGTTTTCTACCGGGTGACCTGGTCCAGAAGGTAAATCCATACCTGCGGCCCCTCTATGATGCTTTGCACGACATGATGGATTTTGAACGAGCGGTATCATTGCTTGAAAAAGACATCATAGAGGTCGCGCCCCTTGCGTTCATGCGGGGCAGGACATTGAACGGCTCCTTTATCATTCTTGACGAAGCCCAGAACACCACCCCGGAGCAGATGAAAATGTTTCTGACTCGTATCGGTTTCAACTCCAGGGCGGTGATAACAGGTGATATAACCCAAAGCGATCTTCCCCCTGACAGGGAGTCGGGGCTCGTGCACGCATCAAGGATTCTTGCGTCAATCAAGGGCATAAGCTTTGTATATTTTTCCAAAAAGGACGTTGTCCGCCACAAGCTCGTCCAAAAAATAATTGACGCATATGAAAAGGAAGAAGCATCGGGGAAATAGACCGCGGCGGGCCTTACCGCCGGGAAGCGGCAAATCCCGACCTGAACGCCCATAGGCACCAGAGTGATGGAAATAAACAAAAAAATAGAATCATTCATATCAAAAAAAAGTTATGAGAACCGCCTCACGGTAGCCGTGCTATTTTTTATAGCTATCATAGCGACGGTGATATGCTACCCGGGCCTCGTGATAGCGCCCCATGAATATCGGTTGGGCGATATTGCTGAAAAAGATATCAAGGCACCGCGTGATTTCCTTGTACAGGACGACAAGGCTACCCAGGAAAAAAGGGAGGAAGCCAGGAAGGAAGTCCGTACAATATATGATTACGATCCCAGCCTGGCCCAAAAGACTGTGGAGAGAATCCACAAGGCGTTCGCCATGTGCGCCGATATCATCAGGAAAACCGAGCAGAATTACAAGTCTGCTGCATCGGCTAATCCGTCTCAGGACAAGCTAAACAATCTGGAAGGACTTCCCGGATCAGATCCAGAAGCGGCAATGATCAAACAGCTATGGAATGCAAAGCCGCGTTTTGAAAAAATACTGGGAATTCCAGTAAGTGACGGGGCGTACCAGCTGCTCATAGACAACAGGTTTTCCAGCACTATTGCTGATCTTATAACAAGAATCTATTCAGAGATCCTGCAAAACGGCGTTGTGGCAAACAAGGAACTCCTGCTCGAAGACAACGACAAGGGAATCATCCTCAAACGTATCGACACCGGCCAGGAGCGCGCCGAGTTCAACCTGAAACATTATTATGGCCTTGATCAGGCAAAGACAATGGTCAGGATCATAGGGGACCCGTTACTAAGAGGAATGGATTACAACCTCATAAACCTGATCGTCGACATGACCCAGCGCCTGATCCAGCCCAATATCACCCTGAACAGGAGTGAAACCGAAAAAAGAAAAAAGGAGGCTGAAGAGGCCATAAAACCCATAATGTACCAGATAAAACAAGGAGAGATGATAGTCCGGGAGGGCGAACGTATCACCCAGGTGGACATGCTCAAACTGGAGCAGCTGCACCAGCAAACACAAACGGGACAGTTGCTAGAACGCGCTGCCGGCACAATTCTTATCATTTTCATCCTGATCACTATCACATTTTTCATTCATTACAGCCGGCGTATCGATAAAACAGTCAAGACCGACAAACACCTTTTGTTTATTACTGTGACCCTTCTTTTGTTCCTGCTTATAACCCGTATCTCTGTCTCCCTTGCCGCTGCGGTGAGCGAAATCTTTCCTGTCCCTGTCGATGCCAAGGCCATCTATTTCGGAATCCCGGTTTCCGCGGGCGCCATGACAATCTGCGCTTTTCTTGGATTTTCTGCATCATTTCCCTTTGCTATCATCATGGCGCTCATTTCCGGAATAATCATGGAAGGAAGCTATACTTTCACGCTCTTCTTTCTTATCAATGGCGTGCTCGGGGCATACTGGATGCAAAATGCCGGACGCAGAAAAGACCATCTCATGGCCGGCGTAAAGCTCGGCCTTTTCAACATGCTTTTCGCGCTGGTGATTAACCTGTACTCTGCTGAATTCACGTTATTCCAGATGATCGTATCATCCTTTTTCGGCCTGATAGGCGGTATAAGTGCAGGAATAGTGACCACAGGTCTTGCGCCTGTTGCGGAATCCCTTTTTGGGCTCACAACTGATACCACGCTGCTTGAACTCTCGCATCTTGATCAGCCCCTGATGCGCAGGCTTATGCTGGAAGCGCCAGGAACATACCACCACAGTGTTATTGTGGGATCACTTGCAGAAGCAGCAGCCGCTGAAATCGGCGGAAACCCCCTGCTGGCAAAAGTGTGCGGTTATTACCATGACATAGGAAAGCTGAAACACCCCCTGCATTTTATTGAAAATCAGAAAGACGGAAAAAACATCCATAACAAGCTGGCACCATCCATGTCGTGTCTCATACTCACTTCCCACGTGAAGCACGGGCTGGAGCTTGCCAGGGAGAACAAGCTGGGCCAGCCCATTATTGACGCCATCAGCCAGCACCACGGCACAACCCTGATCTCCTTCTTCTATGAAAAAGCTAAAAAATTAAAAAAAGATCAAAACATAGACGAAGATAATTTCCGTTACCCGGGTCCGAAGCCCAGGACAAAAGAGACCGCCCTGGTGATGCTGGCCGACCAGGTGGAGGCGGCTGCAAGGACGTTGGAAGACCCTTCATCATCCAGGATCCAGGGTCTGGTGAACCAGATCATAAACAAGGCATTCATTGACAAACAGCTCGACGAATCACCGCTGACACTAAAAGACCTTCACAAGATTTCCCGCAGCTTTGTCAATATCCTGACAGGGATTTACCATCACAGGATCGAATATCCGGATAAAACAAATCCAGGAACATCAAAGGAAAAAAATGGAAATATATCTCAAAAACACCCAGAACAAGTGGCAGATACCGGAACAAACAGTGCAACAGGCGGCCAGGGAGGTCTTAAGCGCCTTGGGAAGGAATAAGGCGCAGCTTTCAATACTGGTTACCGATGATGAGAAAATCTCCGAACTGAACCAGACGTACCTCAACCGCCCGGGCCCGACCAATGTGATCGCATTCCCCATGCAGGAAGGTGAATTTTCAGACATACAGCCCGACCTGCTGGGAGACGTGGTGATATCCATAGAAACCGCATGTCGCGAAGCAGAAGCCGCCGGCATGGCGACCGGCCATCGCTTTTTCGAGCTGCTGGTTCATGGAATTCTGCACCTGGCTGGTTATGACCATGTTTCAGATGCAAACCAGGCCCGGCTGATGGAGGAAAAGACAGTTGAAATAATGCGGCTCCTGGAAGAAAAAGGACTCGTGGAAGAGATTTCTCCATTATGACTTCCAAAAAATCCCGGGGCTAAGAGCTTTTTGCTCCCCTTAATCGAAAAACAAGATACAGTGCTTTTCCCTTGAGCAAGCCAATATCCGGCCAGAAGAAATCTTGAAGCCGGAAGGAGACCAAAAACCCAGTAACAGACAAGGACACAGGGACAAAATGAGCAAACTCGCAGTCAATGTTGATCATATAGCCACATTGAGGCAGCAAAGGCACACCAGGTATCCGGATCCTGTTTGTGCCGCGGTCCTAGCTGAGCTTGGCGGGGCGGACGGTATCGTGGTTCACCTGAGGGAAGACCGCCGTCACATCCAGGACAGGGACGTAAGGATTTTAAGACAAACAGTACAGACGAGGCTTATACTCGAGATGGCTGTAACAGACGAGATGCTATCAATTGCGAGGGAGATAAAACCCGATCTGGTTACACTGGTCCCTGAAAAGCGCATGGAACTGACCACTGAAGGAGGTCTGGATGTATCTGCCAGGAAAAAAGAGGTGGAATCGGCCATATCAATACTCCACGATGCAGGGATCCCGGTGAGTATCTTCATTGATGCCGACAAAACCCAGATACGCCTCGCCTCGGATCTTAAAGCCGACATGATTGAGATCCACACCGGCGCTTTTTGTGATGAAACCGATGAAAAACAGAAAAAAAGCATTTTTTCCGGCATCGTGGAATCGGCAAGGTATGCCGCCAACCTGGGGCTCGGGGTAAATGCCGGCCACGGCCTCTGTTACCAGACCATACAATCCTTTGCAGGGCTCGATATAATAGATGAATTCAGCATAGGGCACAGCATTGTTTCAAGGGCGGCACTCGTGGGGATGGAAAGAGCCGTCCGTGAAATGAAAGCAATAATTGACAGACTCTGAATTTTACATGATTGCAAAGTATTTCCGGCAAAGATCGTTTTGGAAATACGTGCCACGGGTAACCGTATAAGACAGGAAGTACGCTCATGGAACTTCTAACTGCCGAACAGATGAGAAACGCCGACCGCCTCACAATGGAAGCGGGGATACCGGGCCGCGTCCTGATGGAAAGCGCCGGCCGTGGCGCTGCGCGCATTTTCCTGAACCTGTTCAAGGAAAATCTCCAGGGTAAGGCAGGGATAGCATGTGGTTGCGGGAACAACGGCGGAGACGGTTTTGTGGTCGCCCGTTACCTGAAGGCTCATGGAGTGGAACCTGTTGTATATCTTTTCGGAAATCCGGAGAAACTCGCAGGGGATGCCAGGGCAAACTATGAACTCTTAGGGCCCATGGGTATACGGATACAGACGCTGGCAACAGAATCCGACCTTGCAGGCGCCAGGACGGAGATGGCCGGCATAGGGGCCTGGGTTGACGCCCTTTTCGGCACTGGTTTAAAAGAAAACCTTCGCGGTATATATCCCGGGGTAATCGAGACCATAAATTCCTTCAACAGGCCGGTGCTGGCCATAGACATCCCGTCGGGAATCAACTCCGACACAGGGCAGCCCAGCCCTGTTGCGATAAAGGCCGAGGTAACGGTTACCTTCGGGCATCCCAAGCCCGGTCACGTAATGCCGCCTGGTTTCGAGTACACCAAAAGGCTTCACGTCATAGACATAGGAATCCCGGAGGCTGTTACAGCAAGGGTCGAGCCAGACCATGCAGTGATAACCGACTCGATGCTTTCCAGGATTCTAAAACCCCGCCAGGCAGATATCCACAAGGGCAAAACAGGGCATGTTCTGGTTCTGGCGGGTTCCACCGGAAAGGCAGGTGCTGCGCTGCTGTGTGCGACCTCGGTGCTAAGGGCCGGTGCAGGACTCGTCACTCTTGGAATCCCGGAAAATATCTCCTTGTATGGTACCAGGTCAATCCCCGAGATCATGACCCTGCCCCTGCCTCCTGCAGGAGACGGAGTGCTGGGCCCGGATGCAGCCAGAAAAGCCATTGACTTCGCATCGGATAAAGCATGCATTGCCATGGGTCCCGGCATCGGTACAAACGAAATAACAAAAAAGGCCGTGGACATGATAATTTCCGAGGCTAATGTCCCGGTCGTGATCGATGCTGACGGGATCAACAACATAGCTTCAGACCCTGGTCTCCTTGAAAAAAGGAAACATGATACTGTGTTAACCCCCCATCCCGGAGAGATGGCTCGCTTAACAGGACTGACACCCGCAGATGTCCAGAAAGACAGAATCGGCATTGCCCGGTCCTTTGCAACAAAATACAAGGTTGTGCTGATTCTGAAGGGCGCCAGAACAATTGTTGCTACTCCGGAAGGGAAAATATATATCAACCCGACCGGGAATCCCGGCATGGCGTCTGCCGGCATGGGAGACATCCTGACCGGCCTCATCGCAGGCGTTATAGCCCAGGGCTATAGCGCGGCTGACGCGTCATGCCTTGGAGTCTATCTCCACGGGGCATCGGCTGATATTCTGGCACAACAAAAAGGACCGTACGGATACCTGGCGTCTGAAGTACAATACGGGATTCCGGAAACATTCAAGCGACTTCAGCAAGGAAAGCCGATGGATATCTATACAGAGATCCATGCTGAGATATAACAATCCACCTGCTTTCATGTATTTTTTCGTTTCTCATGGGATCAAAAAGATTTATTGATTGCTGTATCCAACATTTAGATCTTTAATGATACTGAATAATGAACCAGAAATCTGTGCAGGTTGAAACAATATCCCCTGATGAAACCAGACGCCTGGGGCGAATCCTGGGCGAACTCGCCACAGGCAGCCTGTGCATTGCAATAGACGGCGATCTGGGCGCAGGCAAGACCGTCTTTGTGCAAGGACTCGCCATCGGTCTGGGGGTCGACGAGGACCAGTACGTTACAAGCCCCACTTACACGTATATAAACGAATACAAGGGGCGTATCCCCCTGTTTCACGTGGATCTTTACAGGATTGAAGGGCCCGGAGATCTTGAGTCCATTGGTTTTTTTGATCTTTTTACCACTGACGCAATCGTTGCAGTGGAATGGGCCAGCAAGGCGAAAAATGAATTGACCGCTGACATCCATATCGTAATATCGGTTAAGGGAGAAAAAAAACGCCTCTTTTCCTTTTTTTCTGATGGAAAAAAGACAGACGATATGATAAAGAGATGCCTCGTTTCTTTCCATGAAGGTATGAGCATGGAAGCCAAAACAGAATATTAAAACGGAGTCAGCAAGATGGCTGTAATTGTCCAGAAATATGGCGGAACATCCGTGGGCGATCTTGAACGGATCAGAAACGTGGCCAAGAGGATCGCAAAGGCCTACGATGAAGGAAACGACATTGTGGTTGTCCTTTCCGCCATGAGCGGAGTTACCGACCGGCTCATTGACACGGCCGAAAAGATCACTCCCCACCCAGACAAAAGGGAGCTAGATGTACTACTTGCAACTGGCGAGCAGACCAGTGTCGCGTTGATGGCGATCACCCTGAAAGCAATGGGGTACCCTGCCAGATCCCTGCTGGGATTCCAGGCGGAAATCCGTACTGACGCGCAGCCCACAAAGGCACGCATACTCGACGTAAATCCGGAACGGATAAAAGAGCTGCTCGCCGAAAGAAATATCGTTATAATAGCAGGATTCCAGGGTATCACCCAAAACGGTGATATAACCACCCTGGGCAGAGGGGGATCCGATACCACGGCGGTCGCTGTAGCAAAGGCCATATGTGCTGACACATGCGAAATATACACTGATGTTGACGGAATATACACAGCCGATCCCAACATCTGTGACAAGGCCAGAAAGCTTTCAAGGATCTCCTACGATGAAATGCTCGAGCTTGCAAGCCTCGGTGCAAAGGTTCTCCAGATAAGATCTGTGGAGTTTGCAAAAAAATACAATGTCCCTATACATGTAAGGTCATCATTCAGCGAGGAGGAAGGCACCATGGTGGTCCAGGAAGAACCCAACATGGAAAAAGTCGTTGTTTCGGGTGTGGCTCACAGCAAAGACGAGGCCCGGATCACCCTGAGGAAGGTTCCGGATAAACCTGGTATAGCTGCCCGGATACTCACCCCTGTAGCCGACGCAGGCATAAGCGTGGACATGATCATACAGAACACGAGAACGGGCAACCTGACGGATCTCACTTTTACAGTCCCCAAGACTGATTATGACACCGCCCTTTCCATCGCGAAAAAGATCGGTAAAGAGATTGGAGCCGAGGAGGTCTTAGGCGACAAGGGTATAGCCAAGGTTTCAGTAGTGGGAGTCGGAATGAGAAGCCATTCCGGTGTGGCAGCACGTATGTTTTCAGCGCTGGCAGCGGAAAACATAAACATCCTGATGATCAGTACGTCTGAAATACGTATCTCTTGCGTAATCGAGGAAAAATACTCCGAGCTTGCGGTCCGGACCCTTCATGCCGCTTTCGGTCTTGACAAGGAAGAGTGATTATAAAAACAAATGATGGGATGCCCCCCAAGATCGGTATGGGGCATCCCATTAGCTTTTCCTGAATCAGGAAACCTGGTTTACTTCATAGATGCCAACGTTTAACCGCTCCCAGCTTGTTTTTGCCGCGCTAGTTGCAGCGGGAATCGCAGGCCGTTTCGCATACCTTGTATTTTACGGCGGATAGCTTTTGTTTTCCGCATAACCCCTGATAAAGCCCTTCCCCCATAAAGCGACAGGACCATGGCCTGAAACCGCAACAACCACCAGCATAAACACGACCACACCGGTTAAAGACCTGCAAAAAAGTACCACGCATAGAAAAGCTACCCCAATACCGATGCTATTTCCTGTGCTATGCGCCCTGCGGCTTCCACCGGATCAGGAGCATCCCTTATGGGACGGCCGACAACCAGGTAATCTGCGCCTCCGGCCACAGCTTCGGCCGGTGTGACAACCCTTTTCTGATCGTCTGCGATACTCTCCCAACCAGGGCGAATACCGGGGACCACCGCCAGGAAATCCCGGCCCAGGGATTCTTTTATCTTTCTCACCTCATGACCAGAGCATATTACACCATGGCAACCGGCCTGCAGCGCCAACCGCGCGCGCAGCAAAACAAGGGAGGCAGGATCACTCACATATTTCCCGTCAAAACCGGATTGAACCAAGTTCTCCTTGCCCGTACTGGTAAGAAGGGTCACTGCAAGGATCCTGGTATTACGTACTCTTGACACGGCGGCTGAAAGAGCGGCCGGATTCTCGCCGCAATGGACCGTTGTAAACGCCACTCCGAGGCTTTCCATGCAAGCCGCAGCCCTGCCGACCGTTGCGGGAATATCGTGAAGCTTCAGGTCAAGGAATACAGGTTTACCCGAAACATCAGCTACATCCGCTACAATACCAGGCCCCTCGGCCACAAAAAGCTCAAGGCCTATCTTGAAAATTCCCACATATTCTGAAAGAAGTCTTGCAAATTCCAATGCTTCTCCCGCCGATGCGACATCAAGCGCAAATATTATATAATCTTTTGCTTTTTTCACCATCCCAACCCTTTCATTTGTCTTGTTTTTTTATGTCAGAAAAACATGGCAGACCCCAACGGATCTTTGGATCTTCATGTTCTGATGGGCCCGCAACCTCCCATTATCAGCGGTAATCACCTCCGGGTTTGAAAACAAGGCTGTTTTTCACTCCGGCTTCGAAGGAGTTTTCACGGTAAAAATCAGATTCTAACATATGCAAAAATGCAGACGTATTGCAATGAGCCAGTATGCCCGAAAATTCATAGACTCGAAACCAGCCATACCACCATGAGAGTTAAGGGGCGGGGCCGGGCGCCATCAGTCAGACACCTGCAAGAAATAGATTGAACCCGCTTAAAATATCGTGTTATGAAAAACGAAAAAATCAAGGATAAACCGATTTAAGATACTTTATTGCATTTGATGGCGTTTTCAAATTTTCTCCCACATACATCCGGATCTTATGAACCAGTCGAAAAAGAGCAGACCTTCACCAGCACAGCAAAATGCGTTGAAGCGGATTCCAGGTGTCGACAAACTTCTTGATGCCGCCAAAAACAGAACGGGGCTGTCAGAGACACCCAGAAGTGTACTCCTGGATTCAATTCACAGTGCTATCACGGCCGCCAGGGAAACCATCCTGGCCTGTTCCAGTCCAGGGGCCATCCCCGAGGGATTCCCTTCCTTTGACGACATAATGGCCATGGTTGAAGAGATAGCTTATAAAAAGATGCAAGATAACCTGAAGGTTGTCATCAACGCAACGGGTGTCGTCATACACACCAATCTTGGCCGTTCAATCCTTGCAAAACAGGCGATAGACCATATCAATAGAACAGCATCCTGGTATAGCAACCTGGAATACAACCTGGAAACTGGAAAGCGCGGCCTGAGGTATGCGGTTGTGGAGGATCTTCTATGTGAAATCAGCGGGGCTGAAGCCGCCATGGTAGTTAACAACAATGCGGCCGCCGTGCTTTTGTGCCTGGATACTATTGCAAAAAACAAGGAAGTGATTGTCTCCAGGGGAGAATTAGTTGAAATAGGCGGTTCTTTCAGAATTCCCGATGTCATGGCTAAAAGCGGTGCCAGGTTAAGGGAGGTGGGAACCACCAACAGGACGCACATCCATGATTTCCAGTCCGCAATATGCGAAGAGACCGGTCTCCTTTTGAAGGTACACACCAGCAACTACGCAATCGTTGGCTTTACTTCTTCTGTTTCCCTTCCAGAAATGGTGGATTTGGGCAGGCGTTTTGGCATACCGGTAATGGAAGACCTGGGGAGCGGTATGTTTATAGATTTTTCCCGTTACGGCTTGGTACGTGAACCCACTGTACAGGATTCAATAGCCAGCGGCGCAGATATTGTCACGTTCAGCGGCGATAAACTTCTGGGAGGCCCACAGGCAGGAATCATACTTGGAAGCCGGAATATCATAAATATGATCCGGAAAAATCCGCTCACAAGAGCAATGCGCATAGACAAAATGACACTCGCCGGCCTTGAGGCCACGCTCAAACTATATAGAGATCCACAGCGAGCTGTAACAGAAATTCCCACATTGAGACTGATACTTGAAACAATAGACGAAATAAAAAAAAGGGCTCGCAAGATAGCAAGGAAGATACAAAAGGCGGCCCATGATTCAACTAAGATCCTTCTTCTGGAATCAAGGTCAAAGACAGGGGGAGGTGCCCTGCCCCTGCTGGATCTTCCGACTGTATGTATCGGCCTGAAGGTACAAGGTGTTACGGCCTCCAGGATCGAGCAAGCCATGCGTTGCGCTGATCCCCCTGTAATCGGGCGTATTGAAAATGACATCTACATGCTTGACGCCAGGACCGTCCTTCCAGACCAGATCGAGACTCTCGCGAACACGGTAACCAGGGTCATAAATGAAAGGGTTGCATCATGAGCCGAGACACGGAAAAGACAACAGTAACTCGCAGCAAATCATGTGAAAAAGATTTCATGCTTGCCAGTACTGAGAGGAAGCCTGACGCCTGCAAGGCCGATAGGTGCCTGGGAGAGACTTCCCACATTTTGCAAAAGCGCTTCAAGCAGTTGAAATGCAAGGAAGACCTTGCCGATTATGCCGCAAAACGCCTTGCATCTTCAAAACTCTTTACCGTTTTGATCCTATCGGTGGATAGCCCGGACCGGCTCATTTCTCCTGACACCGTACTTACCAAAGCAGCCCTGGCACTGGAATCCGTATGCAAGAGGGAAAACGGCTTCTGGGGGTTGGAAGATGCTTTTGTATTGGCTGCCTTTTTCGATAACATGGAAGCCCGGAGGCTCGTTGATTATGTAAAAAAAATACAGCAAGCCATCGCCTCGAAAACCCCGGGAACTGTTTCCGCCGGTATCGCCGAGTTCCCCGTGCTCTCGTACAAGCGTTTCGAGATAATCGAATGTGCAAAAAAGGCCCTTGTCCACGCCGGATTTTTCGGCCACAACAGCTTTGCTGTATTTGACGCTGTGACCCTGAATATAAGCGGGGATGAACTGTACCAGAAAAATGATATCAAAGGAGCCATTGAAGAATACAAAAAAGGACTAAAGCTGGATCCTGAAAACACCAACCTCCTAAACAGCCTTGGTGTTTGCTACGGCATGCAGGGGAAACTCGACCTTGCGCTTTTATGTTTTGAAAAAGCGATACAAAAAGATCCTGAAGAACTTATGGCCGTATATAACGCAGGTTATGTATATATGCTCAAAAAAGACTACAAAACCGCCCTTGGGTTCTTTGCAAGGGCTGATGCTATTGAGCCTGATGTTTTCGAAGTCATTTTCCAGTCCGGCAGGGTCCACCTGGAAATGGGAGAAGCAGATACAGCAAGAAGACTGCTTGAAAAAGCCAAGGCTATCAACCCCGAATCAAAAGCGATACACCGTTTCCTTGGAGACGCTTATGTGGCCACGGAACAATTCGACAAGGCGGAAGTGCATTACAAAACGGCTCTCAAGTACTACCCCGAGGATGCCGATGTTCTCTCGGCCCTGGGTTTCCTATATGAAACCCAAAAACGAAACGCCGATATCGCATTGATATTCTGTAAAAAAGCCTGTGAAATAAATCCGGCAAAAGGCATATTTCATTACAGACTCGGGCGGTTATTGTTCAATAGAAATATCCCGAATGAAGCGCTCGAGGCTTTCAAGCTTGCTGAAGCGCATGGTTATCCAGCCGGTTCATACATAAAAGAGCTCCAGAAAGTGATCAGCGCAAATGAAGGACTACATATGGCGCGCTCTTGAAGAGAGCCTCCTTGTCAAAAAAAACTTTGTTGCCACAAGCATTGAACAAATCGTTGAATGCGGTGAAATCCTGGCCCGGTCCCTTGCTTCAGGCCACAAGATAATATTATTCGGAAACGGAGGAAGTGCAGCCGATGCCCAGCACATAGCCGCTGAATTCGTAAACAGGTTTGAACTTGAAAGAACCCCGCTGCCTGCCATGGCTCTTACAACAGACACCTCGGTGATAACCAGCATAGCAAACGACTATGCATTCGATGAAATATTCGCAAAACAGATCATTGCCCTTGGAAACAAGGATGATATCGCGTGGGGGATAAGCACCAGCGGGAATTCCACAAATGTTATAAAAGGCCTTGAGGCTGCCAGGGCCAGGGGTATGATTACGCTGGGATTGTCCGGCAGGGACGGCGGTAAAATGAATAGCGCATGCGACCTGAGCCTTGTGGTGCCCGGCAACAATACTGCCAGGATCCAGGAAGCGCACATCTTTGTTGGCCATGTCTTGTGTGCCATAGCTGAAAGGATACTCTTTTCCTGACACGACCTTTTTCATCCTTGGGTATCGTGTAAACCAACAAAAAAAGATAGCTCTGTAAATTTTCATGATTAGCAGCAATCACCCCCCGGGCATGAAAATAAGGCCGTCTTTCTCCCTGGCCCCGAAGGTGTTTTCACGGTAAAAGCCACTTCCATTGACAGAGGCACCAGGAAATTGAAGAAAATCGATCTTTCAAAAATAAAGAGATACAGTATCAAGGAAAGGAAGAGCAAGGTAAGTATAAAATCTTTTGCCAGAGCCTGGTCGGCCGGCGGAACACTTTGTGAATTCATCGATTCTCTTCCAGATATCCTGTGCGGCAAAGAAATCCGCCACATAATCAAAACCGTTGTCAGCGTCAGGAGTAACAACAAGCCGTGCATCGTTGCAATGGGAGCCCATGTCATAAAGGTTGGACTTTCTCCCATCATAATAGACCTTGTAAAAAGGGGAATCGTCACTTGCCTTGCAGTAAACGGGGCGTGTCTCATACATGACTTCGAGGTGGCGTTTGCTGGAATGACGTCTGAGGATGTAGATTCATCACTGCATTGCGGCACGTTTGGGATGGCGGCTGAAACAGGCCGGCACATATGTGCGATAATCGACATAGCAAAAAAAAACGATATGGGGCTGGGTGAAGCCGCTGGCCTCTATTTTCATGAAAACCGTTTTCCACACGCAGACAAGAGCATATTTGCAGCGGCCCATGAAAACAGGATACCCATAACGGTTCATGTAGCCATGGGAACGGATATAATTCATATGCATCCCGGATTCGATCCGGCTGCATGCGGCAAGGCGAGCCATAAAGATTTTCTGAAATTTACACAAGAAGTCTCGACTCTTTCATCCGGTATTTATTTCAATATAGGTTCTGCGGTTATTCTTCCCGAAGTCTTTTTGAAAGCCATAACTCTGGCCGCAAACCTCGGAAGCCGCCTTGATGACATTACCACCGTTAACATCGACTTTATAAGGCATTACAGGCCCATGACCAACGTTGTTCAAAGGCCTGCCGCCAACAAGGGAAAGGGAATAAATATTACGGGGCACCACGAAATCGTGCTGCCCCTTCTTGCCGCAGGAATCATTGAGGAATGGGAACGCTTACCCTCAAACCCGGAATAATTCCTGTTTCCATCTGCCTCCCACCTGTTGACCTTTTTCCTTTTCGTATTTATTTTCTTTACATAACGATATCCAAAGGGATAATAAGTCGTTTTCTTCACCATGCTGGTATGGATTAACAAACAACCTGAAAACAATTTGATCATGGAGTTGTAAAATGCCGATATACGAATATTATTGTGAAAAATGCCAGAAAAAATTCGAGCTTCTGGTCTTTTCCAGCGATACCCCTGAATGTCCTGAATGTAAAAGCACTGATCTCAAACGCATGATGTCAGCCTGCGGCTTTATCAGCAAGGATTCTTCAGGCAGGACTTCGGCAAAATCCGCCGGAACATCATCATGCTCCGGCTGCACCCAGACCAGTTGTGCCGGCTGCTCCTCATGAACAGCAGGAAGATCGTGATCGGAACCCGGGGGAGCAAGCTTGCCCTATGGCAAGCCCGGTGGGTTGCATCGGCTTTGAAGGAGCTTTTTAATGACCTTTCCATATCGGAAAGGATAATAAAGACAACGGGCGACAGAATACTCGATGCACCTTTGGCACGTATCGGAGGTAAAGGGCTCTTTGTAAAGGAAATCGAGGAGGCATTGCTGGAGGGTTCAATAGATCTTGCGGTTCATAGTCTCAAAGACATGCCCGCCCAGGTGCCGGAAGGGCTTTGTATCGCATCCATACCCGCAAGGGAGGACCCGTCTGATGTCCTGATCTCGACCACGGCGGAAAATATTGATACTCTTCCAGGATCCGCCCGGATCGGAACCAGCAGCCTGAGAAGATCATCACAACTCCTGCATTATAGATCTGATATAGAAATACTGCCCTTGCGTGGTAACATCGATACCCGTATCAACAAACTTGAAAACGGGCAATACGACGCAATAATCCTTGCTGCAGCCGGACTTAAACGTCTCGGGTACACAACCAGGCTTAAACACCCCATACCCTATGACATCATGCTCCCTGCAGCTGGCCAGGGGGCTGTATGTATCGAATGCCGCAAGGATGATCACCGCATCAGACAGATCGTTGAAAAAATCCACCACCCGGAAACCGCGTCCGCCGTGGCCGCGGAAAGGGCGTTTCTGGCAAGGCTTGGTGGAGGCTGCCAGGTGCCCATAGCAGCCCATGCCACCATAACAAAAAAAAACAGGCTGCAACTAGTAGGCCTGGTAGCCGAGACAGATGGCTCTGTTATCCTGAAAGACAAGATTGCGGGTACTGTTGGCGAGGCTGAGAATCTCGGGATAGAGCTTGCGGAAAAGCTTTTATCCATGGGAGCGGATTCGATAATCAAAAGATTAAGCTAAGGGAAACCATTACACATGAAAGGGAAAGTATACCTGGTGGGAGCAGGCCCCGGTGATCCAGGGTTGATAACAAAAAAAGGCATAGAGTGCATCACTGATGCCGAGGTGATCGTTTACGACTTTCTGGCCTCACGCACCCTGCTCTCTTTTGCTCCTCCTGATGCCGAAAAGATCTATGCAGGGAAACGGGGTGGTGATCATACCATGACTCAGGACCGGATAAATGAACTTCTCGTCGAAAAAGCATCCCAGGGATACACGGTTTGCCGCCTTAAGGGCGGTGACCCTTTTATTTTCGGCAGGGGTGGCGAAGAGATCGAGGCCCTGATCACAGCCGGCATCCCTTTTGAAGTGGTTCCTGGAGTAACTTCAGCAATAGCGGCACCTGCCTATGCCGGCATACCCTTGACCCATAGGAAATATACCTCCACTGTCACCTTTGTAACCGGTCATGAAGATCCCACAAAGAATGAATCCATGATCAACTGGAAAGCCCTGGCAGAAACCGCGGGTACCCTGGTATTCCTGATGGGAGTCAAAAATCTGCCGCTCATTGCCCAGAGGCTGATGGAATGCAAAGTACCTCCAGACAAGCCCGTGGCCTTGATCCGATGGGGAACCACAACATCCCAAGAGACATTGACAGGGACACTTTCAAATATAGCAAAAAAAGCTGCAGATTCAGGAATAAAACCACCATGCATCATAGTGGTGGGGGATGTTGTCTCCCTCAGGGAGAAAATGAAATGGTTCGAGAAAAAGCCCCTTTTCGGTAAAAGGATCATTGTCACAAGGGCAAGAAAACAGGCAAGCGAACTGACAGCAAAACTCGAAAAACTCGGAGCTGAGTGCCTGGAATCCCCCGTTATAAGGATTGTTCCCCCACCGGATCCAACAGCGTTGCAAAAGGCTGTAACAAGCCTGAATGAATATGACTGGATCGTATTTACCAGTGTAAACGGCGTGGATGCATTCTTCAACGTCCTGTTTTCGTCCGGATTGGACGCAAGGGCCTTGGGAGGGATCAAGACCGCGGCCATAGGCCCTGCCACTGAAAAGAAGATGCTCTCCTTCGGGATAAAGGCTGATATGGTGCCCCCAGACTACAGGGCCGAATCAGTTGTTGAGTTATTTAAAGAACAAGGGATTGCTGGCAAGCGGATACTCCTGCCGAGGGCGAAGGAGGCCAGGCCTGTATTGCCTGCCGCATTGCGGGAAATGGGCGCATCAGTTGATGAAATCGCGGCCTATGAGACCATTTGCGAGAATTCCGAGGGTTCCTTGACGATTTCAAAACTTCTTCAAGAAAAAAAGATAGACCTCATAACCTTTACAAGTTCATCAACCGTGAAAAACTTTGTCGCGCTTTTGCCACCTGATAATGCGACAAAGCTGCTTGCAGGAGTAAAGCTTGCGGCCATCGGGCCGATAACTGCAAAGACAGCCCATGATCTCGGACTTAGGATGGACATCATTGCAAAGACTTACACCATACCGGGCCTTTGCGATGCAATCTGCCGTTTCTACACAGAAACCCAGGAATCCTGATTGCATCCACTTCGCTATGATAGCGATTAATACTCATGAAAAAAGATTCGGTCTCGTCTCCTTTTCCATCTCAAACCAAGCACACCATGTGTTTATAGTGGGATTTTCCATTCAAATTCAGCACGCAGCCTCGCAACATGCATCCGGGTTAAATATTATCGTTACTGGCAGCATGAGTGGCCGAAGCGGGCGGGGATAAACCCCGCCCCTACGTAAAACACGTTATCCATGCATGAGACCGGGGAAGATGGGATATAGCGGGTTCATACGAAATAGATGCTATATCTATTGCCTGTAACTCACTTTCAACACCCTTTTTCTATGGTTTCAGATGAATTTATTTTTCCGTA
>CAYVIE010000053.1:0-17608 GCA_964451355.1 uncultured Desulfobacteraceae bacterium | reverse complement strand
CCAACCTTAGCGGCAAACAGATCCTGAGTCAGGTCGAATATTGTCCGAAATTTCCTGATTATCTTCGCCATGTCCTTCTTATCCTCGTGCCTCATAGCATTCGTATCCCTTTCACCCAGCGTAGTCAAAAACCAAGACATAAAGTATAACAATGAATATATCAGAGTCTTTCTGCCATATCAAAAGCTATTGCGGATCTGGCCTACTTCGATCCATCCTGCGCCTCGGAATTCTCAACCATCAACTAGAAGAAGCCCTACCACTTCGTGGGAGGGCTGATGACCTACAGGAAGGGACTGAAGATCGTCGAGGACTCCAGAGAGAAGCCCATTAAGTAATCGAACAAAATCCTGATGGAGTCTCTCTCGCCTTCGGGTTGCGCACCTTTGTGACAGCGGCACTGAAATCCTTTCCTGCTGTGCTCGAGCCTATCATCCACAGAAGACGGCACCCAGTAAATCTTCTCTGAGTATTTAGGCCAAGTCCGGGTTTGCGGCATGGGAGTGGCTTATAATATCATCAAGGGCATTGGCGGAATGCAAACACGCACGTGAACTGCTCTTCAACGCCTCCCTGGTAGGGATCACGCCAGGATCCAAGGCGGTGACCTCATTCGCCGCAGGCTGTTACACCTCGATCCCGGTAGAGTTGAAGTTCGCAGCTGTACACTACCCTTGTCGGGCTCAAGGTAGTGATAGTCAGATACATTCAGAAAAAAATGGATGGTTGTTTGCAAGTCTGTTGTTTTTTTCGAATGCATCGATTATTTGCAAAGACTAGGAATTTGCCGATGGTAGTATAAATTTGCCACCTTCTTGTCTTGCCCTGGAACAGGGCCAAGATCTCTTTTTTCAACAAACAAAGATCTATTCACAATGAGATGAAACGGATTCAGGTAAAATATTTCCAAATCTCACCGGAGAAAAACCATGGCGCAGGATCTAATAGAACCATTTGCCGATATATGTGACAACCCGGATTATGCCCGCATGCTGGCGGAAAAGGGGAAAAAACCGGTACTCGGCTACCTGTGCAACTACACTCCCGTAGAGCTGATCCATGCCTGCGGATTTACCCCTGTCAGGCTGACCGGCGGGCCGGGCGGCGTGGAAAAAGCATACGATCTTTTACCTGACTTTGTCTGCCCTTTTTTAAAACGTGTCACTGAAAGGATCCTGCAGGAAGGTTATGCCTTTATCTCGGGGATAGTCGATGCATACACCTGCGACGCATCATGCGGCGTGGCAAGGGTGCTTGCAAGGAACCTCGCCGGAAAACCCGTTGAAATCATCTCCCTGCCCTACACCGATGGTGATGATGCCAGAAAATACCTCAAGAATGTTCTGTTTGACCTCGTAAAAAAACTCGAAAAAGCAGGGGGCCGGTTCAGCATGGAAGCACTTGGCTCCTCAATCGAGCTTTACTCCAGTATAAGGCGGATAATCTGCAGCCTGTATGAACTAATGTACCAGCAAAAACTCCCGTTAAGCCCGGCCGAGCTGTGGTGCGTTATCCGGGCAGGCGAACTGGCGCCGCCCGAGATGTATCTTGAAATGCTAATCCGGCTTGAAAAGGATATCCGGCTCAAACCGGCTCCCCGCAATGATGGCATACCGGTAATGATCTCGGGCAGCCTTGTGGAAGGCAGTGAAATATTTACTCTCATTGAGGATTGCGGTGGGAAAATCGTTGCTGACGACCTTTGCACCGGTTTGCGAATACCGGGTTGGATTTCTCCGGCCGCCGGCGATCCCATGAAAAGGCTGGTTGAAGGTTTTTTCAAACGTACACCCTGCCCATCAAGGGCAAGGGCTAAACAGAGACTGCCGGTTCTTGAAAAGATGATAAAACGTTCAAATGCCAGGGGAGTTGTCTTTTTGCACCAGAAATTCTGCACCCCACACCTTGCCGACTATCCCTATCTATCCGGGGCCCTTGCCCGAAACAATACCAGGTGCATCCAGATCGAGACAGACGAGACATGGAAGGCTTCAGGCCAGGTGCGAACAAGGCTCGAAAGCTTTTTTGAAATGCTTGCCGGCCCATAAGCGTGCAGGAGGCCGGCCAGTTGCATAGGGCATCGGGGGAAACAGAAAAAAATCGTCATATCAGAACTACTCCCCGGCATTAAATGCCTGCCAGGGGGCAAACCCGGTTCTTTTCAAAGGTGCTTGCATGGAAAAAAAGACCAAATCGACAAAGAGACTTCAGGCCGCAAAGGAACTTACCCGCGTGGTGGCGGATTTCTATGCCGAATGCAACCGCGCCCGAAACGAGAACAGGCCCGTGGGCTGGATGCCGCCCATGAACGGTGCCATAGAGATATTCTACGCCATGGGCCTGCAGCCTTTTTTTCCTGAGAACTGGTCTCCTGTCTGCGCGGCGTTCGGCCTTGCTCCCGGCAACTTCGAAGTGGCCGAAAAGATGGGTTATTCCAATGACCTGTGCGGTTATCTTAGAAATATCATAGGCTATGTTCACGGCCCCATGAAGAATGGAGATACAACTCTCGGGGGAATTCCCGAGCCCGATATCCTCCTTTCACCGGGCGGCGGCTGCAACCCTGTAATGAAAATCTTTGAAGCCCTGGAAGAGCGTTTCCCCCGCGCAAGTGTATTCAGGGCGGATCTTCCCCAGGTGGCGCCGGAGGAAATAACAAAGCACCACGTGGACTACGCGGTCTCTGAAATGAAAAGGCTTATCGCTTTTCTGGAAGAGACCACCGGCCGCCGGCTTGATATTGACAGGCTGAAGGAGGTTGTGAGGCTTTCAGACAGGGCGTGCGAACTCTGGGATGAAATCATGTCTTTCAGAAAGCATATACCCTCACCCTTTTCCGCTGCTGAGATCGGCATCATGTTCGTCATGGTGACCCGCCAGGGCACAAAGGTTGCCGTTGATTTCCTGGAAAAAGTATTAAACGAGGTGAGAAACAGGGCCGAGGCAAGGATAGGAGTGATCGAAAACGAGGAGATTCGGCTCTTTTGGGACAATATCCCGCTGTGGTACAACATGGGTCTTTTCAACTACTTTGAAAAAGCAGGCGGCGTGATCGTGGCAGAGACCTATTCTGCCGCCTGGTCCATCAGGCTCGACCCAGAAAGGCCCATAGAGTCCCTGGCCAGGAAGAGCCTGTTGTCATACCCCCTGGTTTCATGCGTGTCTGTGGAAAAACGCATTGAAATGGTCAAAAAAGCGTGCATGGAGTATCATATCGACGGGGTCATCCTCCACAAGAACAAGTCATGCCTTCCCATCACCCTCGGCCAGATGGAAATAAAAAAAGAGCTGGCAAAGGAGCCGGGCATCCCATGCTTGGTGATCGATGCCGACCACATGGATGAAAGGAACTTCTCGTTCGCCCAGTTCCAGACACGGGCCGACTCTTTCATGGAGATGTTAAAAGCGAAAAAATCAGCATGAAACATGACTGTATTTTCAATTGAGTTGACCCATTGTTTTTGAATCAGAAATTCGATTTTTTACGATTGCATGAAGCATGAAAGAGGATAAGTCAAACACCAGCCCTTGCCTTTCTGCTCCGGGCATTGAGGCG
This sequence comes from uncultured Desulfobacteraceae bacterium, assembly GCA_964451355.1. Lineage (GTDB taxonomy): Bacteria > Desulfobacterota > Desulfobacteria > Desulfobacterales > Desulfosalsimonadaceae > CAYVIE01. The sequence goes on along the minus strand of CAYVIE010000053.1, from coordinate 14,052 downwards.
GTGGGCATATAAACACGCTGCAGCGGTTATTGCATACCCTATGACCGGTCCGGCAATATTTTGTGCCGGATCGATTTCGCCGGTCCCATGCAGGTAAAAGATCGAGATTATACCCGAGACAAGCCCGGCACCCAGGAATGTGCAAAAAAGAAGAAATGCGCTTTTACGCATGAAAAAGAGAGACCATGCCGATGCCAATCCAAGGGCCGGCACTATTCCGCAAAACGAGGAGATGCGTGCAGCGAACATGTATTTCTCAGCCGGCTGAGGAACCGCGAACGCGCCGGTTTCAATGCAATAGTAAACATAGAGGCACCATGCAGAAAAAATGCCGAAATACAACGATAGGGTCCATACCCAAAACGGTCTTTTTCCTGGTATGCTTTTTCGTGTATTTTGCATGCTCATTCAATCCTTCCTGTTTCGTGACCGCAAAAGGACAAAAACCTGCTTGATTTTCCAGCCGGGGCTAAACCGCCCCGGCCGGATGATGGACTGCATGATTAATGCGCTCCCTGCTCGAAAACAGCTTTTGCAGCTTCAAGGATGCCCTCGGGAAATCCCACCAGCCCGTATATCACCCCGAAACCGATCACCCAGACAACGACCAGGGAAAGAATCCACAAGATGAACCCGTACTTGACGAAATCTATGGGAGCAATGGCCCTTTCGCCGGTATCCGGATATGTCCCAAGGCCGTAAACAATGGCATTGTTGGGCGTTCCAACGATGAGAAAATGAGCAAAGGATGTGGCAAATGCCGTTGCAAGGCCAGAAGCCCAGGGCTCACCCGGCACACCCGACATGATCCCCATGGGAATCACTATGGGACCAAGAAGGGCAGTGGTGCCGGCATCGGACATGAAGTTGGTCATGAGGCCTGAAAAGGAGGAAAGTCCCACCCAGAGACCGAATCCCTGGCTCATTCCTGCAAGTTTTAAAATATCCATGACGCTCTGGGCAAGCCACAAGGCAGCTCCGCTCTCCTTGAGCAATGCGCCCAGTGTCAATGCCCCGCAGTACATAAACCACGCATCCCAGGATATACCGGAAAGTATCTTCTGCCATGAAGTGGTCTTGAACACCACCGGGATGAGAAGCGCAAGGAGCGCTGGCCCGCCGAGTCCCATTTCCTCTCCGCCGAATATCCAGAGAAAGAGTATCAAAAGCAGCATCCCGAAGGTGACATATTCTGCATACTGCATCTTTCCCATCCTGCGGGTCTCTTCCTGGATAGCTGCAAGGCCGGGTGTAAGATCCTTGTTCCTGATCTTTTTTGAAAAAAGCACCAGCATATAGACTGCCACCATCAGACCAAGCAGGGGGGCAAGCGGAAATCCATACTTCATCCACGTGAAGAAATCCATGGGCACGCCGTAACCGTCCCAGAATCCCATCATTATGACGTTTCTACCACCGGCTGCAGGCGACCCCACACCTCCCACGTTCAGGGCGAAACACAGGGAAAAAAGCAGGAACTTGGCAAGAGCCGGGTCATGCTCTATCCTGCCCGGGCGGCTGTTCGAGGTTACAACACCGTAATAGACCGCCATCATGACAGGGGTCATAAACGCGCACATTGCATGTGCAGAGATAAACGAACCGATCACCGCCATGCTTATACAAAGGACAAACACCGGGACAAGAAACCCCCTTGTCCAACCAAGTATCCAGGAAGCAAGGCGCTTGTGGAGCCCCACGTCGACCACCGCCACGCCCATGGCAAGAACACCCAGAAGGAACATAGGAGCATCACCGGCAAAGGTTTTGCCTATCATCTTCCTGGGAAGAAGGTGAAGGAAATAAGCCATAAGGGGCATCAGGATACCGGTAAGGCCTATGGGAATGGCCTCTGTTGCAAAAAAGATCACGGCCATGGGAATGATCCCCAAAACCAGCATGGTCTTTCTTGCAGCGCTTTGAAGATCATGGGCTATCTCCCACTCGGCCATTTTTTTTGCAATCCCGTGATCATCAAGGATTTCAATAAGCCCCTGGGGAGGGGGCAGCAAAAACCCGATGACCACAAAGACGACTATTCCGCAAATCAGCCAGAATGTCTTGTTGGCGAGTATGCCGCTACCACCGGGGGTATCGATTTCATGATGGCTCATATTATCTGTCCTCTTTTTTTGCAGAAATTAATATTTCGCTGTGTCAGTCTGATATCCGATCCTTTTACTTACTGTGAAAGCACCTCCGGGGCCGGGGTGAAAAACAGCGATGTTCTCGTGTCCGGCACTGATTGGTGCTGATCATGAAAGTCTACTTTTTCAGCACAACCTGTCTTCTCATTGCTTCAACAAAAGCAGGAAAAGATGTTCATGTCTGTGCGGGACTTTTTTCCTGCCTTTGCTCAAGCCGGTAAAACCGCTTCCGGTGTGATTCCGTAAATTACCCGGCGAAATTGCGCACCTGTCCTGTTTGCGGTCATCCGCATCTTTTTTCATAGAAGCCGGGTTTGAAAATTCAGTCAGTCGTCTTCCAGGGCCGAGCGGGGGGATGTCATGTAACGCTGTGCCTTGGCCATGCGTATTCTTTCTTCCTGCTCGGCCTTGCGCAGGTAGGCCAGATTGATCTTGTGGATCAGCAGATCGGTTTCACAAGGCTTTATCAGGAAATCAAAAGCCCCGAGCTTCATTCCTTCAATGGCCGATTCAACCGTGGCATGCCCCGTAAGCATGATCACCTCGGTCAGGGGACGGATCTTTTTGATCTGCCTCAAGGTTTCTATACCGTCCATGCCGGGCATGGCCACATCAAGAATTACAACGTCGAAAAGGTATTCCCTCGCGGCATTCACGGCTTCATCGCCCGAATATGCCTCGGTGACATCGTAATCCCTGAGCCTTAATCTTTCGGCCAACTGCCTTGTAAAATCCTTTTCATCGTCTACTATCATGATCCGTTTTTTCATTACTTCTTCTCTCCATGTTCAGATAGTCGTGCATATAGCTTGTAAGCACAGCATTATTGCCGGCCCTTTGTAAAAAGCTTACAGTTTACCTGCCCGATACCCTGCATGCCTTTATGGCTTCGCACACCTTTGAAAATACGTCGGTAAGGCGCAGGATACCGACTATATCATCTTTGCTGGTCACAAGGAGTGACTGGTGATGACCCATCACAAGCTGGTGTATCGCAACATCCAGGGTATCTTCGACAGACACGTATTCACCTGACGTGGGAACATACATGCAATCCTTGACCTTAAGCCGGTCGGCAGCCGCGCATATATCCGCAAAAGGCCTGTCCCAGAGTGAAAACTGCTTGATCAGGTTTTTCATGAACTCCGGGCTGAATCCGCTTGCAGTGATCCTGGTGCCGGGTACGGACGCCTGGAGGTATTTTGGTTCCAGCCCTCTTAATATATCTATCTGGCCCAGCTTCCCTATGATCTTGTTGTTGTCGTCGTATACAAGCAACGCCCTGTGGGGGTATTTCGATCCCGGCCGGTTGTATTCAGCCTGTGCCTTTTCCAGGGCGCAAACCGCATCATTGAGTGTAGCGTCCTGATGTATCGTTGCATACTCCCTTAAAGGCACCATTATTTCTTTTACACGGATCTGCTTCATTTATCCTGTCCTGATTCTATGATTAATGTCATCGAAAAAGATGGACCCGAACCTTTTGTCATCACTCCTTATCTTTATTGCCATCCCTTTTTTCTTCCATGATCTTCCGGGCGGTGTCGAACTCTCCAGCTTCGGCAAAGGCACCGGCCACGAAGCTCCGTTCAACCCTGGCATAGTAAGCCTTGCGGATTTTCCCAACCAGCGTGTCTATATCAACGGGTTTCTGAAGATAATCAAATGCGCCGAGTCTTCTGGCCTCCTGTTCATCCTTTTCGGAACCGTGTCCTGTGAGGATTATGACCTGCACGTCAGGGTATTCTTTCTTTACCCTTCTCAAGACCTCCATACCGTCTATCCCCGGCATCCTCAGGTCCAAAACCATGACATCCGGTATTTCATTGCTCACCAATTCAAGTGCCTGCTCCCCGTCGAACGCGATATCAGCACCGAGTTCGCGCATCCTTATCCTTTCAGACAATGTGTTTACAAACTCCCGTTCGTCATCCACGAGCAGGATCTTGATCTTTCTATCGCTCATCTCTTCCTCCATTGCCCTTGCCGGGCAGGCATGTTTTGTTTTCCGTGTCCCGATGATTTTTCTTGCGGTCTCATGATCGCCGCTTTCCGCAAAAGCAGCAGCAAGCAGCGTATCCTGAACCATATCAAAAAACTTCGATCTTCTTTTTTCTCCGCTTTCTTTTACAGCAGCTTCCTTGATTCTGCCGCAAAGATCGTTTATCGACAAAGGATAGGTCAGATCAGCAAAAACCCCTGTCTTCATCAACTCTATGGACATTGAAACCCGGCCCGGCTCACTTATGGTTATGATCTTCACATCCGGAGCGGCACGGCGTATCTCTTGAATCATTTGCAGGCCCGCGTTTCCCAAGCCGGAAAGATCGATAACAGCAACACTCGCATGGACACTGCACAGCACTGATTTTGCTGATTCAATTCTCCGGGTGAAAATGCTTTCAAATCCGGGTGGAAGCCCTTTTTCTATTAAACCGGCCAGTGCGGATTCATGGCTGCAAACAATTATCTTGATTATTTCAGTACCCCTGTCTTTTACTGCGATTCCCAAAAATGATTGATTCGTAAACTTTCATGATTTGCTGCAATCATCTCCGGGCATGAAAAGAAGTCTGTCTTTCTCCCCGGCCCCGGAGGTGCTTTCACAGTAAAAATCCATCAAAAAATCATATGCGTGCGTATCCATAACAGACCCTGACTCCCTTGAGCCCGACATCTTCCAGAAACCTTTCAAGGCTGCGGCCGTGCCCGTAATTTGTCTTGTTCTCCCCGGAGACCATGGCGAGAGCTGATGCAAATTCCCCGGCCTCTGCAAAGGCGCTTGCCGCCATATGCGTGACAAAGGCTTGTGCGGCAGCAGATACCGGCAAACGATCCCCGGCAATTACACCTGAACTAAACCTGGCTGCTGTTTCATGTTCTCCTGATTCAGCAAAAGCCACTGCAACATATGTCTGCTCGAAAATCTGCCTTATTCTTTCAAACATTTGTGCCTCCTGCATGATCCTCCTGCATGATTTGTTATTAGCTTTAAGATTCTATTAAAAAGCAAAAGACGTGCCATGACAGGCCGGAAAAAAGGGAAGGTTGCCGCGGTTCAGGCTTGACTGAATACGAGGTAAAAAAAAGACGGATTTATCTGAAAATACTTTGCTATCAGGGGGTTACAACTAAATGGCAGTGGGCCTTTTTCGGCTTGAACACGAGCATTTTTTCAGGATGGGCGAGATAGTGCTCCAGGCTCCAAATTTTTCAATAACCACAGGATATTAAAAAAAATATTTTATATTGCAACAAGCTGCCATAAAATCCTGTGAGCTGGAGGGAGGAACTAACATAAGGTGATCAAAAATTGATTCGAAAACATTTAGAAACATTATAAAACAAAATTATGAAGATTATTTGATACTAAATAATACATTTTGAAACATCAATGCTCGGGTGGTTTATGACAAAATTTATTCGGACTGGGATCATCCACCGAACTTTAAAAATATCCTGAAAAGCCTTTTTAAGGTGCTGAATGGGGGATAGGTATACCATTTCCTGTCACAGATTCAGGACAACGGCAGCAACAACTCCACTTCGCCGGCCTTGGAAATTTCGAGTTCCCCGTTCAGGTCACCAAGTATTGCCCGGGCAGTATCAAGGTGAAGGCTTGACCGGCTATGGCCGGGATCCCAGAGCCGATCCCTGGAGCCGGGTTTTGCAGATATCTTTAAAAAAGCAAAACTCCCATGCCTGCCCGCACCCATTACAAGGGATCCGCCAAGGGGAGGAGAATGCTCCACAAATGCCAGGATCGCATGAAAAAAAACCATGTACAACAGGGCCGGGTCGGTCTCCACCGTTACAGGCACACTATCCGGGGCCTTTTCGAGATCCATCTGTTTCATGCGGGCGAAACGGCCAAACAATGATTTTGACCGTTCTATGAATTCCAATAGATCGACAGGGGCTTTTACCGAATCAGTGGAATGCGCAAACCTGTTGAAATGGGTCGTCAAAACCATTCCCCGCCTTACCTGGGCCTGTATGGTTTCAAGCGAGGCCGAAAGCCTGGCTCCCACCTCAGGATCGGAAACAGGCTTCAGGTTAAGGATATCCTGCACAAGTCCTGATGACTCCTGGATAATGGCGAAAATATTTTTCACCTCGTGGGTGAAACCCGCAGCGATCCTGCCGAAAAAAGTAAGGATTCCACGCTCATCGTGGCCCATATCCCCTCCGCTGTGAAAATATTCAGCCCTGGTCTTTTTCCACGGCCTGGCGTATCTTTGCTGTCAGCTCTTCTATATCTATCGGCTTCATAAGGTAATCGAAGGCGCCGTAACGCATCCCCTCGATCCCGTCCTTTGTGGATCCGTGCCCGGTCAGGAGTATAACCGGCACCGGATTGTTTTCGGCCTTTAGCTGTTTGAGGACATCGATACCGCTCATCCCGGGCATCATGACATCCAGGACAATCGCATCAAAGCTTTCTTCCCCTGCAATACCGAGGGCGGATTCCCCGTCATGTGAAACCGTTACGCCAAAATCCCTCAATTCCAACCTTTCGGCCAGGGTATTTACGAACTCCTCCTCGTCATCAACCAACAACAAACGAATCTTTGCCATTATTGCTCTCTCCGGGTGATTTTCTTGGCAAAACAACAGTAAATGTCGAGCCTTCTCCCAGCCTGCTGTGGACCCGGATATCACCTCCGAGTCTCTTTACTATACCGTATGTGATCGAAAGGCCCAATCCGGTTCCATAAGCCTTTTTGGTTGTGAAAAAAGGCTCAAATATATGCTTAATGGTTGTCTCGGACATACCATGACCGTTGTCTGCTATGGACACGGCCACCCTGTCATCGGGCAGTTCTTCGATTCTTATGGAAATCCTGCCGGTATTGTCATCAACAGCGGCAATGGCGTTCGACAATATATTCAAAAAGACCTGCTGGAGCTGCCCCCTGTCTGAAGATATCTTTCCAATGGAATCACAGGGCTCAAAATCTATGGTTATATTCCTGTAATGCGCTTCTTTTTCCAGGAACTCAATGGTTTCAGAAACGACTTCGTTCAAATCGAAATCTTCATACTGGGGTCCTATCCTCCTTGCAAATCCCAAAAGCCGGTGGGTTATGTTCCTGCACCTTTCAACGGACTTGGCAATCGATACGACACATGCCATGAGTTTCTCTGGATCCTTGTGCCTGCCCATCTTCACCAGGTCCTGGATCAATCCTGCTTTTTCATTGATAATGGCAAGCGGGTTGTTTATTTCATGGGCCACGCCCGCGGCAAGCCTACCTATCGACGATAGTTTCTGGGTGTATTCAAGCTCCCTGAAGGCGGCCTCCCTCCTCTCGTCCGCCTCGCGTATACGCCTGACAAGCCTTGATGTGGAGCCTATTATAACAAGCACGATAAGAAAGATACTAAAGAGATAGACAGCCAGGATCTCTTTTCTAAATTCATACCATGGCTGGGCGATGATAGCCTTGGGCAGCACCATTGCCAGAAGGAAATCATATTTTACAAGGGAATGATATATCAAAAAGATCTCTCTCCCCTTGATGTCTTTTGCTTCCACCATACGGGCGCCTATAAATGATCTGGGAACCTCAAATGGAATCTTTTCCAGGACATTTCCATAATACCTGGAGTCGGTCTGAAGTATACCCCTGGTGTTTAGCAGGAAGGCATCGCCTATGGGATCGATACCGATGGAGAGAATCATGGCCTTGAACTTTTTCGTGTCCATGGTGGCCCTTATTATCCAGAAATCACCTTCATCGGTCATGTGCATCACAGCAAGGGCTATATGGGGGAATCCACGGTATCCCATGAAAACATCGCTTATATGCTCTCCACGCACAACGACCTCGTGAAACCAATCCTGAGCATGGTAATCCTTGCCAAGCAGCCTGTATGGCCCGGCATAGCTGACCTGGATACCACTTGAATTTATCAGGCCGATGTCGACATAACCACCGTATTTTTGATTCAGTATCCTGAATATTCTGCGCATGGAGGCAGAATCTGCAAGGGTATCGTAATCATAGCTGGCTGCGATGAACCGCAGCACGGAAAGTCTTTCTTCCAGAAACAGCTCAAAGGAATGGGCAGTCTTTGCCGCAATGGCCTCCATGGGAGAAAGCCGCGCGTTGAGCAGGTTCTTCCGGTAAAGAATCGAATTTGCAAAAAACAATACTGTCAAAGGAATAAGGGTTACAAGAAGTATCATCAAAATGATGTTTCTCTGGAGTTTCTTGTAACGCCTGGGTATTGTTTTTTGTTTATCGCCCCACATCAACATCCCTTTACAGCCGGATATAAGTTGTTTTGCATATCAACGGCCCGCCCCAACCTTGCCGGATCAGGGACAGGAACAATGCGACTTCCACATCCCCTATCGGGAAAAGAGTATTTCCCCGCTGGAAAGCGATCCGTCCACGAGCCGACTGACCGCCGCCTCCCACGGGCCTGCAACAGAATCGAAAACATCTATTTTTTTCCATGTCAGGTATTGATAGTACTCGTCTTCAATCCCCCCGCAGACCACAGTGTCAGCCCCTTCTGTCAGAATCAACTGGCAAAGCCTTTCGGATGACGCCGAAGGAAGCATTATCATCCGGTCGTTTCTTTGCCGGCCGTTTATTTCAACAATCACCACCTCGGTTGCAAGGTCGAACCTGGGTGAAACATTTTCACCTGAAAGGGGGATTATTATTTTTCTGTTACGAACGGTCATGCTCAGTGCGGTTTCCGTTATTAATTAATCTTATGAATTTTCATCTTCCTCCACAAGGTACTCCTGCCCCACCCGAGGAGCCGGGCGGCCTTTCCCTTCTTTCCTCCGGCTCTCCTGAGGGCATCGATGATCATGGCCTTTTCGGTCTCGGGCCATGACACTGCGCCTGAATAAGCAAAAGATCCCAAAGAAGCATCGGATATCCTGGTACTGCTTTTTTCCGGCCCGGTTAACCGGCCTGTATCACGTGACAGATAAACCGGAAGGTCCTGTTGTTTTATTTTGCCGCCTGTGCAGACGTTGACAGCATACTCTATAATATTTCTCAATTCGCGCACGTTTCCGGGATAAGGATAAGCAGTAAGAACTGATACCGCCCCGGCCTCAAACCCTTCGACCCTCTTGCCGAAGCGCCGGGAAAAAAGCCTCAGGAAATGATCCATCAGCAGCCTTATATCTTCGCCCCTGTCGCGTAAAGGCGGAAGGTGCAATCTTACCACGTTCAGCCTGAAAAGCAGGTCCTTTCTGAACAACCCCTTTTCAGCCATCTCTTCCAGGTTCCGGTGGGTTCCTGCGATAACCCTGACATCTGCTGCAAAACCCTTTGTACTGCCAAGAGGATGAATCACCCTGTCGTCAAGAAATGTCAATAACTTTACCTGCAAAGAGAGCGGCAGGTCGCCTATCTCTGTCAGATAGACAGTCCCGTTGTGTGCAAGGCGGAACCTTCCTGGTTTGTCCTGGATTGCACCCGTGAACGCCCCTTTTTTGTGGCCGAACAATTCGGATTCCAGCAGGGTTTCAGGCAGTGCGCCGCAGTTGATCTTGATAAACGGACCCTTTGCCCTGGGAGAGGCTGCGTGTATGGCTTCGGCCACAAGATCCTTCCCGGTTCCGGTTTCGCCGGTGATCAACACCGATGAATCGGTCTGGGCCACAAAAGGAATCATGCGGAAGATATCCTCCATGACCTTGCTCTTCCCTATTATTCCGGAAAAAGCAAAAGGCCCGTCCAATACCCCGGATGCAGACTCGCTTGGCCTTAAGTCCTCTATGGTTTCCAGAAAGCCGACAAGGCTGCCTGATTCATCGGTGATCGGCCCCACTGAAATCCTTATGGGAATCTTTTCCCTGGATCTATTTATAATATCTGTCTTACAGACCGATGTATCCGAACCGGGACCGAGTCCGAGAGCGGGGCAATCCTTCATGCAGGCTTGTGATCGTAATATATGCCCGCAGGGAACCCCCATGGCCTCATCGCAGGAAAACCCAGTCAAAGCGCAAAACATCTTGTTTATATAAAGAATTTTTCTCGACGAATCGATGACAGATACCCCTAGAGGAATTTCATCCAGTATCCGGTAGAAAGGGACCGGTGACCTGAACAATCCGCTGATCTGGGTTTTTGTGGGCATTTAAGAGGTTCAACCTTGTTATAAGTTAAAAATGACGGCTTCGTAAAAAGTCCATCAAGAGGTGTTATCACGGTAAAACACGAGCCACTTTAAAATCAGGGCGTCAGCGCGGAGAAATCCCTTGTATCCGCATCATCTGAAATCAGCCACGGTCTTTACCGCCCTGTTTTTAGACTTGTTCATGTTCGTCTCGATCATGGTTTCATACTCCTCCAGGGCGAACCGGTGGGTAACAATGCCTGAAAGATCGGCCTTGCCGGTTTCAGCCAGCTCAAGGGCATAATCGAACATGTGCCTGTATTTTCCTCCGATCTCGACGTAATTGGACGCAAACACCCCGATAATCGACTGGAACTTCAGCCATAGGGGCGTAAGATCCAGTTTGACATCATGCCCGATCCCGACCACGCTCAGCCTTCCGCCCGAGGCCATGCAGCGCATGGCGGTATTCAAGGTCTGCGTCGATCCGACAACATCGAAAATCCTGTCAAAACCGCCCATGAGGATATCCTTTCCCAGCATGGGTTTGTAACGGGTGGCGCCGGCATACGTAACACCGGCCGAAAAAAGGTCGCCATCGGATATGAGCGCATCCGCCCCGGCCTCCTTTGCCAGCCCCCCATGAAACGAAGAAGGTTCGGAGACTGTTATATGGCACCCTATCCCCATCGCCCTTATGGCCTTAATGATGAGGGTACCTATGACACCGGCCCCTATGACAAGGACATGATCATTGTCAGAGGGCATATTGTCGTATACAGCCTGGAGCGCCACAGCAAAAGGCTCGGTCAGCACCGCGACCTCGTCATCCACCCCTGAAGGTACGGGGAAAAGAAGGTCCTTGTGTGCCGCAAGATACGGTGCGAATCCTCCCCCAAGATCAGCGCAAATCCCGGCGAACATGCCCGGTGAAAAACGCCCGTTTGCAAAATTTTCACAGTTGCTTATCCTGCCCGCGCGGCAGGGTGCGCACGGTGGATCGATCCCCCGCTGGGCGCAGGCAAGGTGAGGACCCACTGCAACACGGTCACCAGGAGAAAACCCGGATACGTTTTCTCCGGTCTGGGCTATCTCTCCGCATATTTCATGGCCTATGATGCAGGGAAAAGAGGTAAAAGGGCTAGCCGTGGGTGAATCTTTCAGGAAGATCAGGTTGAGATCACTCGCGCAAAATCCGCATAACCGGGTCTTTATGATGGCCCAGTCAGGGCCGGGCAGCACCGGCTCGGGCACTTCCTCGAATTTCAGGGTTGCAAGGGCTCCTGAATAGAAGGCCCTTGGGAAAAACTTTCCTATCACCATGAGGGCAAGGTATTGCGGGATGTTGACGGAAAAACGCAGGGCTTTCATTGATCCAATCTCCTGGTTTACAGGTTAATAATCGATAACCGTGAGGGACAGCGGGGTTTTGCAAAGCGGCTCGCCACCATGGGGCGTGACTCTCACGGGACATTCAAGGCGCATCCCCCCGGTACCGGGGACATTAATCACCAGGGCCGCTACTTCCACAACGTCTGTTTCAAGAACCAGGTCCCTGAATTCATCGTTATCCACAATAGCCGGATACCACTCGTGGCCGATTACACCAAGGCCGTGACCGAAGGCAGGAAGGGTAAACTGCGCATACCCGGCTTTTTCCACCACGTCCATGACACTCTTCCATACCTTGCCTATGGTGTTACCGGTCTTCAGGCCGGCAATCAGGGTCTCGGCTGCGGCCAGATAGACATCGGCCAGTCTTTCCTGATCCGCTGAAGGTTTCCCTATGATGTAGTTGTGCGAAAGATCAGCATAGTAAAGACGGTACGTGGGATGCAAATCTATCAAAATGTTTTCATAGGGTTGGATGATCTTGTCTGCGGGCGGGGTGCATCCGCCAAGGGGATAGGCGGTCCTGTAACCGGATGCGATTTCATTCGACCCTGTTACAGGCCAGTGAAATTCACTTCCCAGCCTCCTCATCTCCATCTCGCCTATACCGGCTATCTCCTGCTCGGTCATTCCTATGCAAAGCGATTCCATGCACCTGGCCTGTGCCGCATCCGCAATCGCCGCGGCCTGGCGCATCAGCCGTATCTCTTGAGGTTCCTTGACATACGTGGCCGTGTCGATAATATCGAGGGCATTTACAAATGTGGCTTCCGGGAGGGCCTCCTTGAGGTATTCGAGCTCCGTTGCAAAAAGATAACCCGCGATAACCCTGGGAGAATGCCCCAATTCCACACCTATTACAGCGTTTTGCCCACCCAACTCCCTGATCTTTGCAACCGTCACCTCCCAGAGCTCGATTCCGGGCAATGGAGCACAACCGGTAATATCATCCAGCCAGGAATCCTCCTTTATCCTCTGGGCATCCATCAGCAGGGTATTGATTCCGGCGTATCCGTCGGCTGAAATTATGGCCGTACTCCTCCAGGGAATAAAAGCTCCTCCTATATATGTGAGGCTCTTACCCCGTGTTGCTACGAGAATATCGATCCCCTTTTCTTTCATGAGGGAACGGATACGTTGGATCCTCTTTGGATAATCTATCGCGATCTCCATCTGCTGACTCCTTCCAGATCAGGGTTAACGAAGAAAAACGAACAGCAACAATCCGGCGGGTTCGAAAAAAGGCCCTTGCCTGGAATCCGGGCCTGCTGATTCTGGTCCTGACAGAAGATTTGCCAGGTGCATTCTGATACCTTGCAACCTCAAAAGATGGTAACAAAATGAAATGTATATGTTTTTGGTAGCAGCCGGGCAAAGAAAAATCAAACGAAATGGGAAATTCACGCACTCTCCCATTGAATCCTTGTGTCCGGCAATGAAAAGAAAATTCTGGTATCACGCAACCAATTTGCGCCGGGATATGCCGGGATATTCTGTAGACAAAATATTTCAGGCTCAAGCCCGGCAACAATCAATAATCTGATATAGATGATGCCGGCCGGTTGAGCACTTCACCGACGTCGGTGAAGTGAAATTACCATCCACTTTATCCCCATTCTTCCGGATTCCCGGGCGGTTCGGCCTGGTCGCCTGCAGGGGTATCCTGGTTCAGCAGGTCCACGAGGCGGCCCAGGGCGTCGTACATGGATGCGAGATCCTCGAGGATACTGCCTGCCTGCTGGCGCAATTTCTTTTTTGCCTCCGGGTCAAGTTCAGCTATTACTTCAGGATCATCCAGAATTTCCGGGACTTCGGCCCTGCGGATCCAGCGGTTCACCCGGCCGATGTACCGGATTACCTGCCGGGCCGGTGCGTTGGCCTGCCCGGCCTCAAGGGACTCCCGGACCGCCTGTATCTGCTCCCTGAGCTTGCGGATGTTCCAGGATTCATCTATGCAGGCCCGGGCAAGGCCGAGCTTTTCATCGTTGTTCTCAAGCCGGATCAGCTCGACTTTATGGCTGTATTTCAGGAGATCGGTCTGTATGCCGCCTCCGGTCAGAAACCGTTCCTGGGCCGCCACCCGAACCATGCTGTTCAGGGTGGTATACGAAACCGCAAGATCCGGGTGCTGGCACAACTGCAAAAAGCTCACAGGCTTGTACCGGTTTTTCGACGTGGCAAGATCGATGTCGTTGTTGAAGAATTTTTCCAGGATGTAGTTCCCGATTTCAATGGAGCCTTTATAGACATATGAGGCTACACGCTCGTTGATGAACAAGACTGCTTCCTCCAGTTCAGCGGGGCTTGCAGCAGTATCTGCCTGGATGGTTGTCATGGGTTCTCCTTTCTGGTCAACGTGTTATTCGAATAAATTTTGTTGTGCTGTGTGTCTTGGATTTTTTGTCGATTTCACTTC
>CAYVIE010000052.1:0-17760 GCA_964451355.1 uncultured Desulfobacteraceae bacterium | reverse complement strand
CCTGCTGGTTTTCGCCGTATTGGTCATACTTGCAGGAATCCTTGCATTAAATATTACAGAGGGAGGGATGGCTCCTCATCCCCAGACAAGGGGGCTCTTTCTTGACATAGTCTTTGAGGTTGTTTCTGCATTTGGTACTGTCGGGTTAAGTACAGGGCTTACACCGCACCTGTCATCGTTTGGGAAGGTCGTAATCGCCGTGGTTATGTTCGTCGGCAGGCTTGGGCCGATACTTTTTCTTTCGATAATCCGAAGTTTTCAGCAGGTGCCGGTGTATCGCTGGCCGGAAGAAGAGATGCTTATAGGATAACAAATCAGTATGGGCGGCCGCCTGGGGTCGTCCCTGAGTTGGTGTTGGGATTTTTGTTAGCCGCTGAATATGAAATAATACGTTGAAAGGATAAAACAATGGCCTCTATTGAAGCGGGTATCATAGGCTTAGGAAAGTTCGGCCTGCGCTTTGGCCAGGCACTGGTACGGTTGGGTCATCAAGTGATCGGCGTGGATGTCGATTCAGGCAATGTTCAGCGTGCGAGCCAGGTTTTAACACAGGTCTACCAGGCCGACGCCACCGAAAAGCGAACTCTCATTCAGCTCGGTTTCGGGGATTTGAAATATGTCCTGGTCAGTGTAGGTGACTCCATTGCTGCGAGTTGCATGATCTGCATGTTTTTAAAGGAGCTTGGAGTCCCCATGGTATGGGCGAAGGCAGCAGATGATGACCATGAGAAACTTTTGAGAAAGATAGGCGCAGATGATGTTATTATTCCTGAAATTGCGGCCGCAAAAGACCTTGCAAACCGTCTCGCTATTCCTGGTTTCCTCGAATATCTCCCCTTCGGAAAGAATATCGCCTTGAAGGAAATACCGGTTAGCAAATGGGCGGAAAAGAGTTTGAGAGAGTTGAACCTTCCCAAGGAAAAGCACGTGCAGATAATTGCTGTAAAAGATCCCCAAGGAAAGGATATACGCTTTGTGCCAGGTGCGGATGAGCCCCTGAAAAAAGGGGAGGTATTGATTGCTATGGGTTATACGCGGGATCTTGTGAATCTCGAAGGATGATGGACTCCTAAAAGTCCATCATCCGGCCGGGGGTGGGGGATGCAACCATTTGAATTCATTTAAAATGGTGGGGGAGGGGGAAGCCATCCCTCGTCTCGTAAAAAAGCATTTTTTGCTTTACCGTGAAAGCACCTCCGGGGTCGGGATGAGAAACAGCCTTGTTTTCATGCCCGGGAGTGATTGCCGCTAATCATGAAAGTTTACAAGAACATCAAGGATGATCCGGCTGTATTGGTGCCTATAGACGGTTTATCAGCGCCGCCATGTAACCCGCACCGAAACCGTTATCTATATTTACAACTGCAACGTTTGAACTACAGCTGTTTAGCATTGCAAAAAGAGGTGTGAGCCCTCCAAGGTTTGCTCCATAGCCGATGCTTGTGGGAACACCAATCACCGGTTTGTCCACCATGCCCGCCACAACGCTGGGAAGAGCGCCTTCCATACCAGCGACTACAATGAGTACAGAAGCAGCTGTGATTAATTTTCTGTGCTCCATGAGCCTATGGATTCCGGCAACCCCCACATCCCATATGCTTGTCACCCGATTACCCATGACTTTTGCGGTGAGGCTGGCCTCCTTGGCAACTGGTATATCGGAGGTGCCGGCTGCAATGACAAGGATATCTCCTTTGCCGGTGATCGGGAACGGCTTTTTTTCCCAAATTATCATCCGCGCTTCGTGGTCATACTCGGCGCCGGGAAAATCCGGCAGGATTTTCCCGGCCTTGCCAGGGGCTATCCTCGTAGCAAGAATCACAGGTGAGCGAAGTCCCATTCTTTCCATAATTCTGGAAATCTGGGCGGCACTTTTCCCTTCACCATATATGACTTCCGGAAACCCCTTGCGCAGGATGCGGTGATGGTCGATATGTGCAAAGCCGATGTCCTCGGTAAACAAGGTCTTTAGTAATGCAAAGGCGTCATCGATATCCCTGCTGCCAGTCGCTACTTCCTCTAGAATTTTTTTCAAGGTATTTTTATTCATAATAAACGGATTGGATACTTATTGAAAATTCCACCTGTTTTTTGTCCCTGTTTTTATACTCCTGGATCCTCTTTAGTACTCGTCTGTGTGCCTGATGTTCGAAGGCCGCTGTTCGATAATAAGCTCCTCTATATGGACGGTCGCCTCCGCGCATCTGGCATACGGGAAAAGGCTCACGGATTCAGGTCTGCGGCAACACTGGTACAAAAGAATTATTATTTCTCCAGTTCCTGCTCGATGATGGGATCTTCGGAATTCGGGCTTTTTTCATCTTTTTTTGCAATAGCCAGAGCCGCGACCTGCTTTTCCAGGTTTTTTACGAGCAAGCTGGTCGCATCAATCTGCTCTGCAAGGCGGCTCAGCTCTTTTGCGTTGTTTTTTGCAATCTCTTTTAGCTTTACCTCCAATTCTTTTTTGTATGAATCAAAAAGAATTTTGGGATCCTCCTCCTTGCGGGCAGTAATCAATGCGTCGATATCAGCTTTTATCAAGGCCAGTCCTTTTTCAATTTCACTTATGGCTGTTTCGGTCCTTTTTTGTTGTTCTTTGATGGAAGCGATTTTTTCCTCAAGGTCTTTATAACCGGATATATAAAGGCTGCTTTCTTTTGAAACTTTAACAATCCTTTTTTCGATTTCATTCATTCGTTTATTTACATCTTGCAGCTCCTTTTGTGCTATATTTTCATAATTTTTCCTGGTTTCAACAGAATCCCGTGTATTTTTTATCTTTTTATTTATCTCTTCAACACGGGATTCCAATTTTGATATCTTCATCTGGAGTGATGAGTATATCTGTTTTGTCTCTGCACCAAGGCGGTTGAACGCGTCTTCAATCTTTGCAGGAATCGAATTGTGCAGTTCATCTATCCTGCTGTTGACCGTAAAGTACCCGGCCAGCAGTAGTGCCCCAAGAACCAGGAAAGCAACAAGGGATATGATCGCTGGCGAAACAGGCAGATTCAGGTATGACTCGTCTTGTTCATGGGATGATGGACTTTCATCATCCACTTCCGGTATGATTTCGTCGTCGAGATCGATCCGGAAACCCGGCTCCTTTTCATTTTCCGGAGGATTGGTTTCCATCTGTTATCTCCTTGCTTTTTACCGCTAATGTTTGAGTGTTTCCTTTAGGGGTGCTTATTCCCATTCGATTGTAGCAGGAGGTTTAGAGCTGATATCGTATACAACCCGGTTGACTCCATCTGTTTCATTGATGATCCTGTTTGAGATCCGTGCCAGCAGCTTGTTTGGGAGCCTCGCCCAGTCAGCCGTCATGGCGTCTATGCTGGTTACAGCCCTTATGGCAATGATATTTTCATATGTCCTTTTGTCACCCATTACACCCACACTTTTTAACGGCAGGAGTACGGCAAAGGACTGCCAGAGGCGTTTATAGTAACCGCACGCCTTTATCTCATCTATCAGAATAGAGTCTGCCTTTCTCAGAATAGCGAGCCGTTGGGGGGTGACTTCCCCTATGATCCTGATTGCGAGCCCAGGGCCGGGAAACGGCTGTCTCCATACAAGTTCGTCTGGAAGCCCGAGAGTCTTTCCCAGTTTCCGTACTTCATCCTTGAATAGGTACTTGAGAGGTTCCACAAGTTTAAGATGCATCTTTTCCGGCAGGCCCCCCACATTGTGATGCGATTTTATAACCGATGTAGGACCGCCGAATGCGGAAACTGATTCGATTACATCAGGATAAAGGGTTCCCTGGGCCAGAAATTCGGCATCAGGAATCTTTTGCGCTTCAGATTCAAATACTTCTATGAATATTTTTCCTATTATTTTTCTTTTTTCCTCGGGGTCGGTTACACCGGCCAAGGCTTCGAGAAATTTCGAGGAAGCATCTACATAACGTATATTTATTGAAAGATTCCTTGTAAAAGCCATGCGGAGTTTCTCGGCTTCATTAGCTCTTAGAAGGCCGTTGTCGACAAAAATGCATGTCAGCCGGTCCCCTATCGCCCTGGAGACCAGAAGGGCGGTAACTGATGAGTCGACCCCGCCGCTTAAGCCAAGAATGACCCTTTTGTCGCCGACTCTCTCCCTTATCTCTTCTATTGCGGCAACAGCAAATTTGCGCATCGTCCATGATGGCTTGCAGCGACATATTGAAAAGAGGAAGTTCTTTATTATTTGCTTGCCTTTTGGAGTATGTTTTACTTCCGGATGAAACTGCAGCCCAAAAAAATTTTTGTCATGGTCGGCGATCGCAGCAAATGGGGTGTTTTCGGTTTGGCCAATAGGGGCGAAGCCTTCCGGAAGTCTGACAAGCGAATCTCCATGGCTCATCCAGCAGGAGATCTTGTCGGGAAGCCCTTCAAAAAGCGGGGATTTGGCTGATATATCGAGTTCGGCGAATCCATATTCGCGTTTGTTTGATTTTGCGACAGCGCCCCCGAGAGAATGTGCCATAAACTGCATGCCATAGCAAATTCCTAAAACAGGTATGCCAAGATCAAATATTCTCTTGTCTACCTTGGGGCTTTTCTCCTCGTATATACTCGCCGGCCCGCCTGAAAGTATTATTCCCTCGGGAGCAATTTTTTTCAATTCCTCGATGGGGATACCGGGCGGCTCGATTCTGCAGTAAACCTTGCATTCCCGTACACGCCTGGCGATCAATTGGTTGTACTGTGATCCGAAATCTATGATTACTATCATGATAATTTCATACTTTTATCGGGGTTATCGGTTGTCAGAAACAATTGATTAAACAGCGCAACTATGTTATGGCGGCAGAAATTTGTCAACGTCAAATTGGCATGGCGTTAATCCATTGGATGGGGAGCTTTTTCGTTGTTACCGGCATAATATATAATAAATTTTTTACGAGTCCATCATAATTATAATGATGATAATTATATAGAATAACCTGTTGTTTTTTTAACATTAAGCCATAGCACGTGATGGAGCAAGAACGATTGATCCTTCAGTTATACGAGATTCAAACACCTGAGGAAGCCGAGGCGGTTGTCGAACTCGGGGTAGATCATGTCGGCTCTGTTATCCTCTCTGCTTCTGACTGGAAAAACTCGGTGATCAGGGAGACAGTTGCTGCGGTCAGCTCCATGGGCGCTAAAAGCAGCCTTATTCTTTTGTTCGAAGACGTGGAAACTGTCACCCGGGCATTGGACTATTATCGTCCTGATATTGTCCATTTCTGCCGCTTTCCATGGGATGCCATGGATTCCTGGCAGTCTGTCTGCGGCGGTATGCTTTCTTTGCATGCCACTGTCAAGGAGAGATTTCCTGGCATTGAGGTCATGAGATCGGTCCCCGTGCCGGCCGGGCAGTCAATCGAGTTTTCTCTTGTGGAGCAGACAGCCGTGTATCTTTCAAACCTTTCTGATTATCTGCTTTTAGATACGTATGTTGGTTCAGGTACGGGTGGAGCAGGAGAACCGGTGGAAGGGTTCATAGGGATAACCGGAATGAGATGCGACTGGGATATAGCAGCAAAGGTGGTTGCAAAGAGTACGGTTCCAGTTATTCTGGCGGGCGGCCTTTCTCCGGAGAATGTTTACGAGGCTGTCATGAGGGTGAAGCCGGCAGGGGTTGACAGCTGCACAAAGACGAATCTTTTGGATGAAAATGGTAAACCGCTACGTTTTAAAAAGGATTTGGAAAAGGTCAGGCTGTTTGTAAAAGAGGCACGCCGGGCGGAAGCCGATCTTAAATTAAAAAACCAGAAATGATTGAGGGGTTTAATAATGTTTGAATGCGGAGACTTGAGAAAGGGGCTCAAGATCGAGATAGACGGTGAGCCGTATATGATCGTTGATTTTGAATTTGTAAAGCCGGGAAAAGGGCAGGCACTGTATAAGTGCAGGTTGAAAAATCTTGTTACAGGTGTTCAGTTCGACAAGACATACCGTTCAGGCGACAAGATAAAGGAGGCTGACCTGGAGGAAGTGGAGATGGAATACCTGTATAACGACGGCGAGCATTATCACTTCATGAATACATCCACCTACGAACAGGAGTCCATGAGTGCCGATCAGATAGGTGACGACGCCACGTTTTTAAAAGAGAACACGGTGTGCAGCATCCTTCTACATAATGGCAAGCCCATAGCACTTTCATTGCCGAATTTCATAGAATTAAAGATCGTCAAGGCAGATCCCTGGGTAAAGGGGGACACGGCGTCTGGCAGCAGTAAACCAGCCACCCTTGAGACAGGACTTGTCATCCAGGTTCCTCCCTTCGTGGAAGAAGGGGAGATCGTAAAAATTGATACCCGGACAGGTCAATATGTTGAGAGGGTGAAAAAGTAGTCTGATAGCTGGGTTGAGCACTCATTCCTTGATGTTCGTTTTATCAGCTTGATCGTTATCCATGCTGGCATTATGTCCTTAACAGGCCGGTTGGAGGAGATAACCCTCCAACCGTTTTTTTTGATTCGATCAGTTTTTGATGGACTTTTTACAAGTCCATCAGTTTTTGCAAAGCTTTTGCAAAAACCAAAGATTTTACGCAGTTTAGCTTTATTTTTTGCTTGACATGTATTTTGCTCTTTTATACTGAATGAACCTTCATTCAATTGAATGAGTATTCATTCAGTTATCTTTGCGTATGATTGTGCGAGGTGTGTCATCAAGCGGTCTATTGAAAAATCAGAACGGGCCAACGGGAAGTATCACCAGATTCTCCGGGCGGCCATGAAGGTCTTTGCGGATCTGGGATACCATCAAGCCACTATTGCCCAGATAGCCAGGGAAGCTGGGGTGGCTGATGGCACCATATATCTTTATTTCAAGAACAAGGCTGATATAATCGCCCAGATTTTCAGCATCAAGACCCGCCAGGTATTTGAAAAGTTCAAGAAAGCCGTCGACGAGGGAAACAGTGCAAAGGATAAATTAAGCCGGCTGGTGCACAGGCATCTGTATGAATTCCAGAAGGACAGGGATATGGCGGTTCTGTTTCAGCGGGAGGCGCTCCTTGGAAGGACTATTAATCCCGATTATGTTCACGATATATCAATAATGTATATGGAGATCCTAAACGAGATCATCCACGCCGGATACAAGGAAGGCAGCATACGCAGGGACATGCCGGGAGGGCTTATCCGGCATCTTATAGTCGGGGTTGTAAACGAGGTGATAAACACTTGGCTTGTGACAGGCAGCAGAAAACGTTTGACCTCACTGACTGATCCTTTGGTTGAGCTTATTTTTGCTGGTATCGGCGAAAGGAGTGCCGATTAGAAATATAGTGTTTTTCCCTGACAATGTAGCAAAAGGGTTGATTCCAGATAATCGACAATAATTAAGAAAAATCAAAAAAGGAAGGAGAACTGATCATGGCTCAACAGATTGCCGATCGCAGGGATGTCGATTTCGTATTGTATGAACAGCTTAAGGTAGATGAGTTCAGCAAGCATGAACTCTATGCCGAGTTCAACAAGAAGACCATTGATTTGATCGTGAACGAGGCCAGGATGCTCGCCGTAAAGGAAATCCTCCCCACGAGGAAAGAGGGCGATGAGGAAGGTTGCAAGTTTGAAGGCGGCAAGGTCACAACTCCTGAAAGCTTCAAGAAGGTATATAATCTTTTAAAGGAAGGCGAGTGGATCGCCATGCCCGAGGATCCTGAATGGGGCGGCCAGGGGATGCCCAGGACTGTGGCCATGGCGGCGGCGGAGTATTTCAACGGTGCCAATTATGCCCTGATGATGTATCCCGGTCTTACTCATGGCGCCGGGAAGCTCGTGGAAACATTCGGAACAGAAAGGCAGAAGAAACTTTACCTGAAAAAGCTCTTTTCAGGTGAATGGACAGGGACAATGCTCCTTACCGAGCCGAATGCTGGTTCTGACGTTGGTGCACTCGAAACCAAGGCCGTGAAGAATCCGGATGGCACATATTCCATAACAGGCCAGAAAATTTTCATTTCAAGCGGCGAGCATGATCTTGCCGAAAATATCATCCATCCCGTTCTTGCCAGGATCGAGGGTGCTCCTGCCGGCACAAAGGGAATATCGTTGTTTCTGGTTCCCAAGTACAGGGTTAACGAGGATGGCAGCCTCGGCGAATTCAATGACGTGGTCTGCGCAGGGATCGAGGAAAAGATGGGTATCCATGGTAACTGTACATGCACCATGGTTCTCGGCGGAAAGGGCAACTGTGTGGGAGAGCTCCTCGGCGAGGAGAACAAGGGGATGCGCGAAATGTTTCTTATGATGAACGAAGCGCGTCTTCTGGTTGGTATGCAGGGATTCTCCTGTGCAACGGCGTCATATATAAACGCTGTGAACTATGCCAAGGAGAGGAAACAGGGACGCAATCTTTTGAAGATGCTCGACAAGGATGCCCCGCAGGTTCCCATTATCCAGCATCCTGACGTTCGCAGAATGCTTTTGACCATGAAGGCGTATGTCGAGGGTATGAGGAGCCTTCTCTATTATACCGCATGGTGTGAAGATAAAAGCCATGTGACTGATGACGAGGCCGAAAAGGAAAAATATCAGGGTCTTATCGATCTTCTTATTCCCATAGCAAAAGGTTATGTGACAGACCGCGCATTTGATGTCACAAGTCTCGGGGTCCAGGTTTACGGTGGATACGGCTATATCAGGGAATTCCCGCAGGAACAGCTTCTCCGGGATTGCCGCATCACAATGATCTATGAGGGAACAAACGGTATCCAGTCCATGGACTTGCTGGGCCGGAAGCTTGGCATGAAAAAGGGCAAGCTCGTCATGGACCTCATGGGCGAGATTATGGCCGCTGTAAACGAGGCAAAAGGTATCGATGCCCTTAAGGATTATGCATCAAAGGTTGAGCAGGCATTAAACAAGCTCGGCGAGGTGGCGATGCATCTCGGCAAGACCGCCATGTCCGAGAAGATAATGAACGCCTTTGCATTCTCATACCCGTTCATGGAGGTCTGCGGCGATGTGGTCATGGCCTGGATGCTGCTGTGGCGGGCCGCTGTTGCCGCAAAGGCACTCGAAAAGGCCAAGAAGAAGGATATCCCGTATTACAACGGCCAGATTATGAATATCAGGTTCTTTGCCAATACCATTCTGCCCACGACCCTCGGTAAAATGAATGCCATCCTTACCTGTGATGGCGCTGCGGTGGAGATGGATGAGGCTTCCTTCAACGGGTAATCGTATTTGTTGATATACCTGGAAGATAGAAGCAGCCCCGATAGTGCCGGAGATTTTGTGAGATCTGATCAGAAAAGAAAGGGGGCATATGCAGGAGCAAAACCGAGGCTGAAAAAGCCCCCTTTCTTTCATCCGGCGCGATATCCCGGTAATCTGTGTTCATGGTTGCAGATATTTTGATTTCCCTTGACTAGTTTTGATCATTTTCTTAGATGTAGAACCTTATACATTTTCTGGGGTGGATTATACCGGGTTGCCGCATATGGTTATGCGGTTTTGTAACATGGCACAGGATGGGATTCATGGGCCGCCTGGTTTTTTCAGGGAATCATCAGGTAACGTCTAAGTCGTAGCTCAAGAAGGAATTTTATTGGCAAAAACCATCTAAGGAGACAGGAATCAGATCATGGAACCCGTGCTGATACCCCCTGCGGCATACAAGGTCATCGGAATACCAACGGTGATCTTTTCCGTGCTTATACCTATTGTAGCTGTTGCCGCCTTCACTTATATAATTGCCAAGCGTATAGCTCCAATGGTGAGGGCCAGGCCGGAAAACAGGTTCAATGAACCCAAAAAAAGAATTTTAAACGTACTCAAGATATGGCTGGGACAGTGGCGGCAACCCCGCTACATGATGGCCGGTGTGATTCATATCATAATATTCTTCGGATTTCTTATTCTTTCCATCCGCTCCACTGAACTGGTAATCAAGGGTATCAAGGCTGATTTTATCTTTCCCGGATTGAATACCTTCCTGGGTCATATCTATTACACGTTAAAAGACTATGCCTCAACCGCGGTCTTTTTCGCTGTTGTGATAGCTTTTGTCCGACGGGGTGTGTTCAGGCCGGAACGTTACGCCTATCCCGAATCCTATGGGGAAGACCATACATGGGAGGCCCTTTTGGTGCTTGGGTTTATCGGTACGCTCATGTTGAGTGAAAGTCTTTTTGAAGGAGCCTATGTAGCAGCCCAGGTACAGCATGGCCTTAAACCGGATTTCCTCGCACCAGCGACTCTGGCCTGGTTTTTCAAGAATATAATGATTGATTCATCTCCAGAAGCCCTTCAGCGGGCGCACATACTTTCATACTATGTGCATGATATCGTATTTTTCACGTTCCTGTGTTTCCTGCCCATGGGTAAACATTTTCATGTTATCACCTCCCTGTTCAATGTTTACTTCATGCGGCTTGAAAAGGGCAAGATACGTCCTGTGGCAGACGGTGTGAGCGAAGAAGAACTCGATGATCTGGAGTCTTTCGGAGTCAAGAAATACGAGGATTTCACCTGGAAGGACATACTCGATTTTTACACTTGCGCCGATTGCGGCCGATGCGCGGACCAGTGTCCCGCCAATACTGTTGGACGGCCTCTTGCGCCCCGTTTTATCAGCCTCAAGGGCAGGGATTATGCTTTTGAGCATTATCCCATCCTCGGTGATTTCAAGAAAGGCCCTGAGAATCTCATAGGCACGGTGTATAGCGAGGATGAAATCTGGTCATGCACCACCTGCGGAGCGTGCGAGGAGGAATGTCCTCTTGGCATAGAATACATAAACAAGATAGTCGATCTCAGACGTGGTATGGTCGACGAGGGTAATGTTCCCCAGACCCTCCAGAAACCTTTGCAGTCACTTGAAAAGCGGGGCAACCCGTACGGCAAGCTGGAAAAGAAACGCGCGGACTGGGTAAAAGACCTCGATGACTGCGAGGTCAAAGTCCTTGAAAAAGGCGGGGAGGTGGAGACACTTTATTTTGTCGACAGTGTAACCTCATATGATGAACGCATGCAGTCGATCGCCAGGGCCACGGCCAGGCTGCTTGCCGCAGCCGGCGAAGACTTCGGTGTCCTGGGCAAACTCGAAAAGGACAGCGGGAACGAGGTCAGACGTTTCGGCGAAGAGATGCTTTTTATCGACCTGAAGAATCAGAATATAGATGCGATTCAGGCATGCGGCGCGAAACGGATCGTAACCGCCGATCCCCATGCTTTCAATACATTGAAAAACGAATATACTGATATCCCGCCGGTCGAACACATGAGCCAGTTCCTTGCAAGGAGCATAAGAAACGGCAGGATAAGGCTGAAGGGCCTTGCCGGTGAAGATGCGGACAAGGTCTACACGTATCATGACCCCTGTTACCTGGGACGCCACAACGAGGTATACGATGACCCCAGGGCTGTCCTGGACGCAATTCCCGGCCTGAAGCGCGTGGAGATGTTGAGGTCGAGGGATCGCTCTTTTTGTTGCAGTGGCGGCGGCCTGATGCTTTTTTACGAGCCTGAGGAGGATGAACGCATGGGTGTTGTGCGTGTCAAAATGGCACGCAGCGCAGGTGCCAATGTGATAGTTACGGCTTGCCCGTTCTGCCTGACGAACATAGAGGATGCCATCAAGGTTGCCGGTCTCGAGGGAAAGATGGAAGCGATTGACCTGTGTGAACTTGTGGCCGGGCACCTTGCTTAGCAATCGTGTTTATCTACTTGCATTACATAAACTTATTATAATGAGGGCGGATTTCATATTTCACACGAATAACCGGTAACTGGGAGGAGCAAATGGAAATCTTGGTATGTATCAAGCGAGTTCCCGATACCGCTGAGAACGAGATCCAGATTAACAGCGAGGGTAATGACATCGAACGCGACGATCTTGTTTATTCGGTAAATGAATGGGACAATTACGCGGTTGAAGAGGCGCTCCAGATCGTTGACAGGGTCGGCGGTTCCGTCACTGTCGTTACGGTTGGAGACGATGAGTCGGAAGAGGTGTTGCGCCGTGAAATGGCGATGGGCGCGGAAAAAGGCATTCTTCTTTCAGACGACGCCTTCGAAGGATCAGACGGTAAGGGAATCGCGTCGATTCTGAAGGCAGCAGTTGAAAAGGGGAATTATGACCTGATTCTCACCGGAGCCCAGGCAGACGACGGGGCAGGCCAGGTTGGCGGAATGCTTGCAGCCATGCTCGATTACCCCTATGCATCCCTGGTCAACATGATAGAGGTGATAGACGACAAGAAACTCAAGGTAGGCCGTGAAATCGAGGGAGGAAACCAGGAGGTTAATGAAATCGAACTGCCGTGCGTTCTTTCCATCCAGACCGGAATCAATGAGCCGCGTTACGTGGGTATTCGGGGGATCAGGAAGGTGGCATCGGTGGAAATTCCGACGCTGGGTGCGTCGGATCTCGGGGTGGACCCTTCGAGCGTAGGCGAGGCTGCGGCCAAGGTTAAGCGCATCGATTACTTCGTGCCCGAGGCTGGTGAAGGTGCTGAGATCCTCGAGGGAAGCACCGAGGAGATCATTGACAAACTCATCGAACTCTTGAAAGCCAAAGGAGGGATCAAGTAATGGCCGGTCAGGTTTTCGCATATATCAAGCATGCTGATGGTGTAGCAGATGATACCGCCCTGGAGTTGCTTGAGGCTGCCAGAAAGATTGCCCCGGACTCTCCGGTCACTGCCGTCTTGACTGGAACCGGGTCGAATCTTGACACCGTTTGTAATGAAATGGCAAAGTCCTACGCATCGGTCTGGAAAATCGACAAGGCCGAGTTGGAATACCCCAATGCCGAGGTTGTACGTAAAGCTTTGCTGGCGGTGCTTCCGGCTGACTCCATCGTGCTCCTGCCACATGATACTTTTGGTATGGACCTTGGGCCGGGACTGGCTGTGAAGATGGATTCTGCATATGTCCCGGATATTGTCGATATTGAAGGAGTTGATGGTGATACATTAAAGACCGTCCGGCAGGAATTCTCAGGTCAGGTCCATGCCCACGTGAACGCTGATATCGCTGATGGCGCTGTGATCACTGTGCGCCCGGGGGTATTTCAGCCGGGAGATCTTTCCGGGGCTTCTGGTGAGGTGGTAGACAAGTCAGGAGATGTCAGTGACCTGGCTGCAAAGAGGAAGTTTATCGAGGTGGTGGAAGCCGAGGTCGGTGATGTCGATATCACAAAGGCAGAGGTTCTTGTTTCTGTGGGACGTGGTATCGAGGATCAGGATAACCTTGAAATTGTATTTGATCTCGCCAAGGCCATGGGGGCTGAGGTTTCATGCTCTCGTCCCATAGTAGACGCAAAGTGGCTTGAAAAATCAAGACAGGTGGGTACATCCGGAAAGACCGTCAAGCCCAAGGTATACATAGCTCTCGGTATCTCCGGCTCTTTCCAGCATATGGGCGGCATCAAGGGAAATCCCTTCATCATCGCAGTGAACAAGAATCCCAAAGCGCCTATCTTCCAGGTTGCTGATGTAGGTGTTGTTGCTGATATCCTTGAGTTTGTACCGGAGCTTACAGAGAAGATAGAAGAGCTTTAAAGACTTATATTTCTGATTTCATATCGACCGCCCTTCCCGCAGTCCAGGGATGGGCGGTTTTTTTGTTAGAACCTTGGGTGTGTGGATCCTCCAGGCGTGCATGGCAACAAAATTATCAACAGTGTTGCCTTGTCTAAAACAATGGGGTATCAATAAAGCCTTGAGGTTCTCTTTAAAACCATCCCACGAGATGATAGTCTGTTTTTATAGCCTGTCTTCCAGGAATTTTCGCGGAGAGTCGAATTTTACAAAGGTCAGGTACAGGCTTGGTGGAGGTGAATTTCAATGACCTGAATCGGCTGTCCGGGATAAATAAAGATGGTATATGAGTCACAGGCCTATGAATGACGTATCAGAAGAACATTACAGGATAGATTTCAGCCGGCCCGATCTCGACGCCTTGTCTGCAGAATATACGGTTGTGGATTTGCATTTTCATTCAAGGTATTCGGATGGTCAAAATGATATTCCATCAATTGCCAAGCGGGCAAGAAAACTGGGCATAGGGATTGCCGTTACAGATCACAATACCATAACCGGCGCCCTTGAGCTATCCTCATATACTGATATCTTGACCATCCCCGGGATAGAGGTGACGGCAAAGGAAGGAGCACACGTCCTTGTTTATTTTTATGAGCTGAGTGATCTTATCCTTTTCTATGAGAAGGATCTAGGTCCCTACCTTGGAAAAGAGGTTATGAGCTCTGTGGCTATGTCTATGGAAGCGGTGGTGGCGTGTGCGAGGAAATACAAATCCCTTGTGGTCTTTCCGCATCCATATTGCACTGCGTATACAGGTATATGCAACCCGGTTTACTCAAAGAGACAGATCAGCGAACTCCTCTCTATGGCCGATGGGGTGGAGGTGATAAATGCATCCAATCTCCATCGCTGGAACCTTGAATCCGCACTATTGGGCTTCAACATGGAGACCGGACTGACAGCCGGCAGCGACGGACATAGTCTTTCATACCTGGGTAGGGCGGTCACCTATGCGCCTGTGCCGGGGGATCGGGCCGCATTTCTGGACGCTGTCAGGGACAAGCATACCTGGGTTGTTGGAAAGGAGATAAATATCATAAGGAAGGTGACAAGCAACAGCAGGAAGATCCGGTCTAACATCAGGAATTCCCAGGATCTGCTGGAAAAGAACGTGCGGTACGGATATGCTGTTATTCATGGCGCATCACGCAGGGTGCGGGAAGGGGTTAAAAAGAGGATCGCCTCCAAGGTATTTTCCGGAAAGACCGGTCGATGAATTATTTTTACATGGCAGTAAGGAATTTTGGTTGTTGCAATTATTTTTTTGATTGGATACACTAAAAAATTAAATGGCTATTTTTGAAAAATATATATTTCATTTTGAAGTCGGCTTCACAAAGGACTTATTGCGATCGGTTGTTGATCGGTAACTATGTTGCCGGTCCAAGCAAAACAGGATCATCAATATTCCCTTCGATTATGCCACATGATACAGTGCCTGCCGGTTTTCAATTAATAATATCTTGAATACTCAACTGGATTTCTGCATTTGTCATTCCGGCCATGATCGAACCAATAATGATGATTCATGATTTTATTTCTGGTTATTTATTTGTCTTACAAAACAAAATCAAGGAGGAATCATGGCACAAGCAAAAGAAGGCGATACCGTCCGGGTTCATTATACCGGCAGGTTCAACGAGACCGAGATTTTCGACACATCTGAGGGCAGGGATCCTCTCGAATTCACAATTGGAGAAGGAAATGTAATCCCCGGCGTTGAAAAGGCGGTTATCGGAATGTCTCCAGGTGAAAAAAAGACGGCTAATATTTCATGCGCTGATGCTTATGGAGAATGGCAGGAGGGACTTGTGATAGAGCTGGGCAGGGATCAACTTCCCCCTCATATCGACCCTCAGCCCGGACAGCAACTGGAATACCGGCAACCAGATGGCCGCTCCATAATATTTCTTGTCACCAATGTCGGCGAATCGAGTGTCACCCTGGACGCAAACCATCCCCTGGCCGGGAAGGATCTTGTGTTCGATCTTGAGCTCGTTGAGATTGTATAGCTACAGGCAAGCATCCCTGCTGGATGCAATTTTTTGCGTTCAGCAGGGAGTTTCTTATTCTTTCCCCCAGCTGTGAGTCCGGAAGTTTATGGGTGTATGCCGGATACCTTTCCGGTGCGTGTTCTGTGTGGGCACCAACAAGCAGGCGGAGGAAAATACCATGAAGTACCGGTTCATCTTGTGGGCTGGCGGCGTTTTTTTTCTTGCCGTATTTTTGGTTCCGGCACATGCTGGTGAAAATAAACCTGTAATCAGGGTGGCGGGGCTTTCCAATTATCCTCCAGTCATGTGGGCTTCTCGTGACGCTTATCATGGTGTAGCAGCCGAGCTTACTCAAACGGTATTCTCAGAGATGGGGATGGATGTAAAATTCGTGGTTCTGCCATGGAAAAGGGTCCTGGAGGTAGCCAGGGAAGGGGGAATCGATGTTGTGGCGGGATTGTACAAGACTGATGAAAGAGAGTCCTATCTATTATATTCTATCCCGTTCCTGGAGGATCCCGGGGTTTTGTTTGTAAGAAAAGGAAAAATCTTCCCATACCATTGCTGGGATGACCTGGTCGGTAAAAAAGGGGTGGTTAACCGCGGTTACAGCTGGGGAGAGGAATTTGATTCTTTCATGGCGAAAAAGCTTGATATAATCAGGGTCAATGAGCCGATACAGGGTTTCAGGTTGCTTATGCGCTCAGACCGACATGCCGATTATTATCTGTACGGACTTATTCCTGGAATACTGGAGCTTAAACGTTATGGTATCTCTGATCGCATCGATTATATTTCTGAACCAGTAACGCACGAATATTTTTATTTTGCGATATCTAAAGCATCCGGTAAAAGTTCTATGGCCGAACCATTGAACCGGATACTAAAGCGCCTGATAAGAAATGACTATATCAATTTCCTGGTTGTGAAATATACCGAGGTGTGCAGTAAAAATCCTCCCCAGCAGTTTGGCCTGTATGATGTTCCCTTTGATGAAAAAAAGAAGAACGGCTTTGTCCCCAGGCATCAAGCAGCGCCGTAACCACCGCCTCCCGGAGTCTCGATACGAAGGACTTCACCTGGCTTGAGAACTTCCATGAATTTTGCCGGCATCAGCTTTCTGTGTGATCCCCTGATAATTATATTCTGTCCGGCAGCCCCGGGTTCTCCACCAAAAAGACCATAGGGGCGTATTCTTCTTCGTTCAGAGACAACGGTCACCTCGGTTTTCGCAAGAAAGAGAAATTCCCGAACTATACCATCTCCGCCCCTCTTTTTACCTTTGCCGCCGCTGTCTTTTCTTATCCTGTAGCTTTGAACCCTTATGGGATATGTGTATTCCAGCGCCTCGACAGGTGTGTTTTTGGTGTTCGTCATATGGGAGTGCACAGCAGAAGCACCATGGTGGTGCATTCCGGCTCCGCAGCCACCTGCCAGTGTTTCGTAGTATGAAAAGGGCGCACCCGAGCGGGGGTCTATGCCGCCGGCAGCTATATTGTTCATTGTTCCCTGGGATGCAGCAGGCACTGATTTCGGAAGGCAACCAGCAAGAGCCCCAAGCAGAACGTCTACGATCCTCTGGGAAGTTTCAACGTTACCGCCGGATACCGCTGCCGGGAATTCAGCGTCTACAAGGCTTCCTTTGTTGGTCAGTATGCTAACAGGCCTGAGGCATCCATCGCAAACAGGAATATTGTCGGGATGCAGGGCTGAAAGTACGTAAAGAACGCAAGAAACAGTGACCGGCAATACCGCGTTTATACAGCCGGGGGCCTGGGGGTCGGTTTTTCTGAAGTCTATTTCAGCCGTGTCCCGCCTGATTCTGATGGTCACCCGTATGAAAAACGGACCATTTCCCTGGCCGTCGTCTTCCATGCTATCTTCAAAATAATATTCCCCGTCCGGGAGTGAGTCGATAAGTCTTCTTGTTGCTTGTTCCGCGGCGTCAAGTATGTGGCCTGCATAGAGGTCAATAGTGGATAAGCCAAATTCCGATATGAGTTCCTGCATTCTGAGTATGCCTGTCTGGTTCGCCATTATCTGGGCCGCAATGTCTCCTTCCCTCTCTGTTCGTGTTCTCGAGTTTGAACAGATTACAGATAGCATTTCCTTGTTGATCCGGCCATTTGAAACTATCCGCACGGGCGGAATTATGAATCCTTCCTGGAAGGTAACTATTCAGCGTAATTTTACGTGACTTACAGTTTTTGCTTCTCAAAATCCG
>CAYVIE010000051.1:0-17888 GCA_964451355.1 uncultured Desulfobacteraceae bacterium | reverse complement strand
CGAGATTCCATCCAGGTGTGGTGAACATCATTCCCACAGGAGCCTTGATCATACCAAGGCGCACGAACAACGAATCGGAAAACCTGTAGCCCACAAAGGCATCCTTGATCATCTCGGGCAAGCCAGCGCTCTTTTTCGAATGAGACTGGTTGAAATCAAGGAAGAGTTTTCCGAATGCGTTTCTCCAGTAGTAGTTGACCCCAAGACGAACCCTTTGGGCCTGGAAACGCAAACCATCATCGCCGCCGTCAGCGCGCTTGGCAAGGCCGTCACCCGTACGGGCCTCAAGCTGTGAAAACCCATAGAGCTTGATCTTCAAGGTATCGGCGCCGAACTTTTTTTCAAACTTCAAGGCAGCCTGAGAAGGAACGGCTATCAATACAGCCATAAAAAAAACTATAAGTGAAGGGATGTCCCTCGACATAATCTATTCCTCCCTCATCTATTCCTTTTTTCTCAATTGTATATGCCGGGCCTGTTGTAAAAAGGCCCGGTCCGGTATTCATTTTTTCCTGATCCGCCAGCAGATCAATCACATCGCGTGATCAGGGGTCTCATCATGACAAGTTCCACATTCCATCTTACCGCGTGTCCATCCGCCGGTTTCATAGGGACGCCCCTTTTCATGGCAACTCATGCACTCCTGGGTGGCCTTTGTCGGACCAAAGGCCTGCTTGAAATTACCCGCATGGTAGCGGTTCAATATATCAACCGTATGTGCAGCGACATCAGAGGTCAGGCGGGCGCAACGTTCGCTCCGCTGCTTGGAGCCTGACGCCACCTCAGCTTTCTTGCACCATACGCTGACAGAAACATGACAGAGCACGGACCTGGATACAGTCTGCGGCAAAATCGCCGTGCTCTTGGGCTTTTCAACGGGAAAGAGTCTTTCATGAGCCATTTTGTTTGCGATATCCGAGGGGAACGGGGACTGTTCATACCAGGTACACAATTCGTGAAACATTTTTTTCGCGGTTTTCTTCGGCGCTATCATGGAGAAGCATACGGCACCGGCTGCGAGAGCGCCGCACAATGCACATACACCAAATCCGCCGCCTTCACCCCAGAGCATAAGCTCGGGAGGAATCATATCATATGGGCTGCCGACTTTTTCCGCCAATGCGCTAACTAGCGCACTAAGCAACCCATAGCCTCACCTGCCCTTGTAATATCCGGCATATGCCTGCTTGCGAATCTCCATGGGATCAAGAGGTACATAAGGAGCCGGATATACAGGCCCTTTTGCCTCCTTGGCACTAGCCTGCCCGGACTCTTTAGTTTTTAACATGCTGCAACCGGCAACAGCCAAAGCAGCGCCTCCAAGAAAAGAGCCCGCCCCGGCAATGAACCCACGCCGGGTCATAACCCTTTTTTCCGGACTATCGATCCGATCCATAATTAAAACCACCTCCATATTTTATACGCCTCTGTTTAGACGCAGTTTTATCGTTTCCCGCTGCACATGCAGCGAGCCCGTGACAAATCAGAACTCCGGCCGGTTGTTCTGATGCTTATTTCCTGTATTTTGAAGCGTCTATTCCGTATCTGCGCATCACCTGCTGCAAGGCCTGTCTTTCTATTCCGCATTTCCTTGCAGCACTGCTGACATTTCCTCCTGTTTGTTCAAGAATCCTTTCCACATAAGTCTTGTGAAACTGCTGCAAAAAAAACTCCTTTGCCTTTCTGTAGGGCAATTCAAGCAAAGGGTTGATGTTGGCCAAGGGGTCTGCCGCCACACCTCCCTGCTGCATGGAATCCGGGAGGGCGACATCGCGGGGAAGTATTTCCTGGTCCCTTGAATAGAGAATCCCCTGAATAACTAAATTTTCAAGCTCCCTTACATTTCCGGGCCAGCTGTAGGCCATGAACTTTTCCATTATCTCGATTGAAAACCTTTTTGCAGGAATCTTCATCCTTTCACAGTGTTTGCGGAGAAAATGATTGGCTATGAGAGGAATATCCTCTTTCCTCTCTCTCAATGGCGGGATCCGTATGGATACCACGTTTAACCTGTAATAAAGATCCTCCCTGAATTCCCTTGACGAAATCTTGGCTTCAAGATCCTGGTTGGTTGATGCGATTATTCTCACGTCAACCTTAAATGACTTTGGAGATCCAAGGGGCTTGATCTCCTTTTCCTGTATAACCCTCAGTAGCTTCGTCTGGATTGAGGGGCTTATATCTCCGATCTCGTCGAGAAAAAGGGAGCCCCGATGAGCCTCCTGGAAAAGACCGTGCTTATCGGTTGTTGCATGTGTGAACGCCCCCTTCTTGTATCCGAAAAGTTCGCTCTCAAGTATGTTTTCCGGTACTGTTGGACAGTTTATGGCGACAAATGGATGGTTTCTCCTGTTGCTCAGGGCATGAACCGCACGCGCAGCCAGTTCCTTACCGGTTCCTGATTCACCGGTAATAAGGACAGTGAAATCAGTTTTCGCCACGGTCTTTATGGTCTCATAGACCTTTTGCATGGCCGAGCTCTTTCCCACAAACTCCTGGAATCCCATGCCGCCCGTGCATTCCCTGTGCAACTTCAGGTTCTCCTTCAGGAGCCTGCTCCTTTCAAGCGCCTTGGCCACACGCAGCACAAGGGCATCATGATCGAACGGTTTGGTTATGAAATCATATGCGCCCTCTTTCATTGCCTCCACGGCCAGATCAATCCGGCCGTATGCGGTCATCATGATTACCGTAACCTCCGGGAAACCCTCGTTTATCCGTTTAAGAAGCTCCATCCCGCCCATCGAGGGCATCTTGATATCGGCCATCACAAGATCATAGGAATCGATCGCCACCATCGCCATGGCTGTCTCGCCTGAGTCAGCCGTATCCACGGTGCAATCCAACTCAGGCTCGAGGCTTCGCTTCAACAAGGCGAGCATATCTTTTTCATCATCGACTACGAGAATTTTTGCAGTCATTGCGTAACCTCTCCATCCTCATCCAACCGGGCTATGGGCAGCACAATGGTGAAGCATGCCCCATAGCCGGGCTTGCTTTCGGCAAAAATATTTCCGCCGTGATTGCGAACGATTCCATAGCTCACGGATAATCCCAGCCCTGTACCTTGTCCCGTGGGTTTAGTGGTGAAAAAGGGATCAAATATTTTAGGCAGGTCATCTTCCGAGATTCCATGACCATTGTCCTCCACCCTGATTTCAACCCTGCTCTTGTCGCTGGCGAAACGCGTAAATATTGCGATCCTTGCGTCCTTCTTTCCGGTAACGGCGTGTGCAGCGTTCATCAACAGGTTTATCATCACCTGCTTCATCTTTTCTTCATCCATGAGCACCGATACCGGCTCAGGGTCAAGATCAAGGGTAATGTCAACATCATCAAATCCTTCATGGTGCCTTACAAAACCGGCCACCTCTTCAATAAGCCTGTGAAGGTCCCCCGGCTCCTTGTAGGAAGGAGAAACCCGGGCAAAACTCAAAAGATCCTCCACAATACTTTTGCAATTCCTCACATGCCGTTCTATCACCTTCAGGTCATCATACTTCTGGGATCCGGGCTTTTCAGTACGCAAAAGAAGCTGAGTATACCCGAGTATTATGCCCAAAGGATTGTTTATCTCGTGGGCTATACCTGCTGAAAGCTCTCCAATGGAGGCAAGTTTGTCCGCCTGAAGCATCTGTTGCTTCAACTTGTGGACCAGGTGCACGTCTTTTACGAGGAAGTGAAACTCCTCTTTTTGTCCAGGGCCTGAAATCAATCTTATGCCGCTTAGAATGCACCGGAACCTGTTATTATCCCTATCTATAAAATCTATTTCGATATTGGGCGCGTGGCTTTCAGCATTTATGGATGAAATGATCCGGGCCCAGTCATTGTCAGGATCCGGCAGGAATGACTGCAACTTAAGCCCCTTTTCCAGCTTTTCACCCCCATCCTTCCGGGCAAGGAAACGATCGTGGGCGGCCGGGTTCATGTCAATGATTTCACCATCTGTTGCAACAGTGAATACCATGTCACGTGTAGCCTCGAATATCTTCCGGTACTTTCTTTCAGATTCCAAAAGAGCCCTTGTCCGTTTGGAGACAAGTTCCTCGAGTCTTTCATTCATCTCTTCTAGCTTGGCCCTGGTCTTCTTCAGGGATTCCCGGTCCTTCAAGACCTGGCGGTGAATCTTCCAGGTAAAGCCAAAAAAAAGGGTAACCCCCCCTGCAAGAATGAATGTAAAAGTATTTATCCCGCCCGTATAAGGCGCTATGGTTTTCCAGGTCTCTGTTTCACCATGCAAAAGCAAAGTCCTTCGCCAGATGTGACCAACCCCCCGTGAAAGGGAAAACATGAAAAATATGGCGCACACCCATAACAGGTATGCCCATAAAAAATTTTCATCATCCTTTTTTCTGAGAGCCAAAGCATAATAAAGTGAACCCGCAGCAAGGATTATCATCAGGAAGGAGCCGGTGACATCTATGTACCAAACAGCATTGGCCAGGGCTTTCATTCTGCCGCCTCCTTTCCCGCCAGGCGGCGAAGCCCTGCAAGTATGTATGCCATGGCGGGAACACAAAGCAGGTGATCCATTTTTCCAATATAATACAATAGATCAATCCACCGCCATTCGACTCCCGGAACCATTCCTGAAACCATGATTCTCTGGGGTTCTATCCTCATGCACACGTAGCCGGAAAGCCAGTGAACCATGAACGTATCGAAATTCCAGGCAGTAAATAATAAAAAACCGTTCCTGATCCACCGCCAGCCGGTGTCCTGCAATAACCCGGCCTTGTGAATCCAAAAGACAACCAGAAAGAGCGAAATAAAAAAGAATACATGCGCAAGCTGGTGAAGAAATATTCCTTCCGGGCCGAAATGCCCCTGGATTGCAAAAGCATCACCAGGTGCTGCAATAAACAATAAAAACAGGACCGTACGGAAACTCCTGGCGTATCCTGCGTTATAAAGAAAATACGCGGTTTTCTTTAACAAAATATTTTCGCCTTTTTCCCCTGCCATCACATGAGTCCTCTTGTCTCTTGCCGCGGATAACAGGCAGCAATCAAACAGGTCTGCCTGTATTTCCGCAAAGGGTTAGATAAAGAAGCAAAATTGGTGCCACACAAATCCCAAGCTCTTTTTTTACCATATAACAGCTCGATTTAATTAAACATACATCAATACACCTCCTTTCAAAATCCTATCTCAAAAAAAACACCAGAATTTATGCAACCTCTTTTGCAGGCATACGCTTCCCTGTGTTTTTTGCAAACAACCTGTTTTTATTGTAATAAATTCATGGTGCAATTTTTTTATTGCACATGCAAATATATATTGCATACAGGCTGTTTGCCATTGAACCTGAATCCGCGAGCATTCGTCCTCCCGCTGTAATCCGGGGCATAACACCCTAAAATAATATATGATTTCCCGTAAAAAGGCTTCAGGGGCCGGAGAGAAAAACAACACAGTTTGCATGCCCGGGAAGTGATTGCTGCTAATCATGAAAGTTTATAAAATCTGCCAGTTGTCGTCATGTATTCAGGCAGTTAAGCAAAATTACCAATAACAGGGGCTGGGATTGGGAAACTTTTCTTTCTTGCCGACTTTCAGGTCTTGGTGTAACGTCATTTATTTTAATGACTATGTAAAAGGTCAATCGACTCTATTTTCAATTGAGTTGAACCATTATTTTGGATCAAAATTTCGATTTTTTACGATTGAATCATAAATTAAAATTAAATTTACCGGTAAAAAAGAGCCGGGCTGTGATCAAAAAAGAGCATAAATGCCTATGTTCCAGGAGTTGCTAAAAGTCGTCAAGAACCATGAAGTCTCTCCCGGCTGCTACCTGATGGAGTTGGCATGCGGCACAAATTGGGATAAAGCCAAGGCGGGCCAATTCGTCAGCATCAGCATCCCCCACGTCACAGATCCCCTGCTGAGGCGGCCGTTTTCCATACACAGAATCAAACCGGCAGTTTCCGGCAACCGCTTGCTTGCCATACTATACAAGGTTGTTGGCAGGTTCACCAGGGAATTGACCCGGATTCCGCCTGACGGGGAGATAGATATCCTAGGTCCCCTGGGTAATGGTTTTTTCATACCTGAAGCTCTGGACAGCGCTGTGCTCGTTGCCGGGGGCATAGGGATAGCACCCATGCCTATCCTGATCGAGAATCTTATGGGTACCGGTCTTGAACCAGGAAATATTTACCTTGTCATCGGCGCCAGAAATAAAGATGAATTGCCTGCATGCGGAAACATAAAACTGCCTGAAAAAAATATCATAAAGGTAACACAAGATGGCAGTATGGGGAAAAAAGGTCTGGCCACAGACGCCTTAAATGAAATATTGACATCATCCGGAGCAGGCATGGTTTATGCCTGCGGACCTGTGGCTATGCTGGAGGTTGTGGCGTCTGTCTGCCACAAAAACACTGTTCCCTGCCAGGTATCTATGGAGACCATCATGGCATGTGGTGTGGGGATCTGTCTCGGATGCGCGATCCCGCATAAAAAAAACGGTTCCGGCTTTTTGCACGTCTGTAAAGACGGCCCTGTTTTTGACGGTGACTTACTCGTAAATATTCATGGCAATCCATGAAAACTACCCATTGAGATTGAAACCCCGGGGGGGCTTAATACAGGGACCCGGGTATCATAAACGATGAAAAGGAACAATGATCAGGATGCCGGATAAACTACGCCTCACAGAAAAAGTAAAGGCCTCGGGCTGAGCTGCCAAGCTCTCTCCAGGGGTCCTGGAAAAAATCATGAGCACCCTGCCGCAGGTTGAGCACCCTGACCTGCTGGTGGGGTATCACACAGCGGATGATGCTGGAGTCTTCCGCCTTTCAGACGACTGCGCCCTGATCCAAACTATTGATTTTTTCACACCTATCGTTGATTCCCCCTATGATTTTGGAAGGATAGCCGCTGCAAACGCATTCAGCGATGTCTATGCCATGGGAGGCAAGCCTCTTACTGCCATGAACATAGTCTGCTTCCCATCGTGCGACCTCCCGGAATCAGTCCTGGCAGCAACACTGGCAGGTGGCTTTGCGGTCATAAAAGAGGCCGGGGCGGTCCTTGTTGGAGGACACAGCATAGATGATCAGGAATTCAAATATGGCCTTGCTGTGACAGGTATTGTCCGGCCGGAGGGGATTCTCACAAATGCAGGGGCCAGGCCAGGGGATCTCATGATCCTTACAAAACCCATTGGAACAGGTGTCATTGCCACGGCAGTAAAAGGACGGATGGCGGATGAAACCACCCTGACGCGCCTGGTCGAAATCACGGCAGCTCTGAACAGGGAGGCCGCAGAAACGGCCCTGCGCCACCATCCCACTGCATGCACGGATGTAACCGGTTTCGGTCTTGCCGGTCATGCTTTTGAAATAGCTGCGGCGTCCAAGGTGGAAATAATCCTTCAGGCGGAATCGGTCCCCCTGATTCAAGGTGCATACGACCTGGCCGCAATGGGTATGCTGCCTGCCGGCGCATATGCAAACAAGACCCACTTTTCCAGCCACGTGTCAATATCTCCTGACATCGACGATATCCTTACAGACCTGATGTTTGATCCCCAGACCTCTGGAGGACTTCTTGTCTGCCTGCCGGAAAAGACCGCCCCCGCCTGTACGGATGAAATGCGTGCAGCCGGAATCGAATGCAGGGTCATCGGAAGGGTCGAAACCGTTCATCCCGAGGGGATTGTCAGGATAATCCACTAGATTTAAAAAATCAGATTAAAAAAACCGGCTCCAGGTCTTATTCTATGAACAACTCCACCATTGAGGCAGCCATGCCACCCTGGCCTGGCGCAGGAGCTTTAAAAGGATCGGCTGGTATTTGACAGATAAGCCTTTTCTTGTCGATGCCATATTCTGCCGCCAGGAACTGCGCTACTTTGTGGGAACGACGAGCGGCAAGCTTCAGCATTTCCTGCTTTGACAGCTTACCGTTGTCCTTTTCCGGATCGACAAAACCCTTTATCACAAGCCTGAGTGCCGGACGCTTCTTCATTATTTTTGCCACAGCAGCCAGTCTTGATGCAGCCTCTTTGTTTATTTCGTCTTTGCGGGGCTCGAATTGCACATACCGTATCTCCTCTCCTGCTCCGGCAATGGATGCAAGCATGGCAAAAGGAGAAGAAACAGCCTTGGCCACAATGTTGGACAGGGCAGAAACAACCAGGCCTGAAATAGAAAATCCCGGTTTATCAAGCCTCCCGGATACCGGCACTGAAATATCGATCCTGCCGCTGCTGTCGGTAAAAAGTGCAACCACGAAATCCAGTGGAAGATCAACCACAGGCTTTGCTCCACTAAGCCTTTTGCCGAACCGCAGCCCTTCTATCAATATCCTGTCTTTCACGTTCAGCGCCATATCCGCCACCCTTGCCTCGACTGAAAGATCAAGCCTGCCTGCAGCAAGCCTGCGGGCAAGATAATGCTCGAAATAAGGTGATAAGTCCGGCAACCAGAGGCCGTGCAGTTCAAAGTCAAGCTTTGTGGACATAGCCGGTCTCCCCGGTCCTATCGATCCGTTGAGGCTGAACCGTGAGTCCCTTCCCAGCGTGCCCCTGGCGTCAAGCTGAACTGCTTTTCCGGGTGCGACAGGAGTGCATGAAAGACTCTCTATCATGCAATCAATGGAAACAGGGGGGCTTATGCTTTTGTCAAGAAAATCTATCCTTATATTTTCGGCCCTGATTTTTTCTATACTCCACGGGATCACCTGTGCAGCGGATTCAGTCTCAGGATCCCCGCCAGCTTTAACCGGGTGCTCAGGGACTGGTCCGGGCTTTTGATCCAGCCGGATCCCTTCCTGGTGTTCCTTGTTGAGCAAACCGGCCAGGTTCAGCCTGCCGCTGCTATCTTTTTGAACATAAAGCCTTGCTCCGAATATGGCCATTTCACCTATCGCTGTTTTTAAACCAGATCCCAGTACCTGCATATTGTAAAGGCCCGCTTTATGTAATACCGCCAGGGGGCTGACCGGATGCCCGTGTGATAATTCCAGGTCATTCACCTCCAGCAAAGACAAATCAAGCTTAAAAGGCTCCCTGGATCCAGTGGCGTGGCCAGCTGTCAGACTTGCCTGAATATCCAGGGCTCCTCCCGATATGCCGACATCAAGGCTTGCAGGAACATAGGGATCAGCCAAGGCCAATGGAAGCCCCGAGACATCAAGTGAGGCAGCAAGCCTGAAAGGAAAAATCCCAAAAGTTCCTCCAGCCTTGATCAGCCCTGTATCACGGGTTTTCATAGACAATTCAAAGCATCCGTCATCTGAGCCCGGTACAGTGGAAAAATTTTCTACCGATGCATTCAATTCAAAAAGCTCGAGCTCAACAGGTTCGCCATTGCCGCCAGGTGCGGCCATGTCTGTGAAAACGATCATACCCTTGTCTATGCTAAATTCCTTGAGATCGACCTCCCAGTTTCGGGAATTTGCTTTTTTTCCCTTGATGCTTACAAAATCCGGATTCCGGCCGCCAGAACCTGAAATGCCAGGAGCCGCGTCTGACACGCCGGTGCCCGAAGAACTTTGCGCAAGCATCTTTTGCTCTTTTTTCTTAGATCTATATAAAGGATACGAAAGAAACCGGAGATCCCCGGACCTGTCTCGTTCGAAAAAGACCCTGGGAGTATCCACAATGATACTGTTCAAAGTGATCCGTCTTTCATTAATGCCCGAGGCGAAGCTCACTCTGAGCCTGGTGATATCGAGACCCGGCTGGTTTTCCAAATCCAGCAGCCCCATACCGGTGCATTCTGTCCAACCTGAAAGTTCGAGACGGCGATCTTTGGAATACTTGAGCCCAAGCCCTGCAAAAGCAACCCCTGAACCGATTTGAACACCTGCATACCTCCTGATAAAAGGAGAAAAAGAAGACATATCGAGTCCCCGCACAACAACAGAAATATCAAACCCGGTCCTCTCCCCCTGGGTCAAATCAAACTTTGAATATATATGCCCTCCCTCGAGGGAAGCGAAAAAAAAGCCACCAGCATGAGATGATTCTCTTTCCGCTGGTAAGAACATTAAATTATTCAAACAAAAATCAATCCTATTCAGCCTGTATTCTTTTTCCACGATCCGGGAGGAAAAAATCACACTGCCGCTGACTATTTCAAAGGAATCCAGGACAAAAGCCATGCCCGTCCCGCCACCATCAGCTTCAGTGTCAGCCCCCTGCCCCGCTGAAATGAGCCGCAAGACAGAAAGGCTTCCGTCCTCATACTGCTCAACAGACAAAACCGGGTTTTCTATGCGTATCAAAGCGAGATCTATGCCGGGCAACATTGCGGAAGAAAAAAGGTCAATATCAGCGGTAATCTTTTTTGCCTTGAAAAAAGGATCCTTACTGTTTTTTTCAAGGATTCCTACACTGTAAATAAAGAGCTCCATAGTGAAAGGGTTCCACGCAGCAGCCTGAATAATGGTCTTCCGGCCCAATGCGGCAGATATTTTCCGGGCCACATAACCTTTTACCAGTACCGGGACCACGACAGCACTCGATACAGCATACAATGAATAAAGCATCGCAATAACGGCTAAAGCCGCGCGCAGCGCCCGCCAGTAACGTTTTTTATACCAGTCTGTGTTTTGTGACATGAGTTGTCTCCGGAATTGAATAGCAACCGATTCCGGTAAGCGATATCAGAATCACCATGTGGAGCTTGTTCGAATAGTTTTAGCAATTCTGTATCAATGTGCAAGGCCGGAATCCGGCAGCGGCGTGTGCCTGAATGATTCAATATTAATGTGTATAATTTTCCACATAAATATTTTTCAAAAAGATAAAAAATAATGATGCTTGACATGTGAATCATAATTTCATATTGTGAATCATCATTCAATCCGAGCGCCAAAATCAAGAGAAAGGTGGACCAGTTGGCTCCTTCCTCCATATCAGGAAACAACATAAACGCATCCCTTTCACGCAGGGAACGTGAGCGGGTCAGGCACAGGCGCATCATCCTCAAGGCGGCCTTGGACCTCTTTTCAACAAAAGGGTACCATGCTGTATCCATGCAGGAGATAGCGGTCCGGGCTGAATTCGCCGTTGGCACACTCTACAAACTGTTCAAAAACAAGGAAGACCTGTACCACGCGTTACTGAAAGACGTATCAGACGATTTCCACGACGCCATCAAAAAGGTTTTATCAGCTGATTCCCCTCCAGACGAAAAGATTCGCACTTATATAAAAATCGCATGCAGACTTTTCATGAGCCACGAAAAAGCGGTAAGGCTTTATTACGCTGAGAACTTTGGGAGCCGTTTCAGCCTCAAGGACTCCTTCAACAGGGAAATCAGGTCTTCTTATGAAAAATCGATTTACAGGCTGGCCCGGGTCTTTGC
This sequence comes from uncultured Desulfobacteraceae bacterium, assembly GCA_964451355.1. Lineage (GTDB taxonomy): Bacteria > Desulfobacterota > Desulfobacteria > Desulfobacterales > Desulfosalsimonadaceae > CAYVIE01. The sequence continues at coordinate 6,561 of CAYVIE010000051.1, read as the reverse complement.
TCAGGGAATACAGGCGGGTATGTACAGGGAGATAAATCCGCACTACCTGGCCATTTCATTGCAGGGCATACTCAACACATTTCTTTTCCACTGGCTCGACGCACCAGAGAAGCTTTCCATAGATTCCATAGAGAGCCTTGTGGAGGATATATTTTTCAACGGGATCCTGGAACAGGCGTCTTGAACCGCTTTTATCCATGCCGTGCCCCTTGGAGTAAATGATCCTTACTCCGGGCAGACCCGATATTATGATGATCTCGTAAATTTTCATGATTAGCAGCAATCACCCCCGGGCATGAAAACAAGGCTGTCTTTCACCCCGGCCTCGGAGGTGTTTTCACGGTAAAGCAAAAAAATGCTTTTTTACGAGACGCGGGAGGGCTTCCCCTCCCCCCGCCATTTGAAATGAATTCAAATGGTTCCACCCCCACCCCCGGCCGGGGTTGAACCGGCCTCGGCCGGATGATGGACTTCTTACGAGTCCATCATATTTATGAGCGTTTAAAACATATTTATGAGCGTTTAAAAACAGGAAAGGACAGCTCATGAAGCAGGAATTATCAAGGAGTTATTACGATCATCACCCCGCATGGGAAAAAACCGGCAGGATCACCCGAAAACCAGCCAGGGGGCTTAAAAGTCATAGCAAGGTGCTTCTTATAACGTTTCTTTTTATTCTCAATCTTACCTGGATCCTGCCCGCCGAAACCTTCCCTCAGCAAGCTGACAGCGGTATTGCGCATACCACATCCCCTCGGGTTATATCCATACTTCGCTTGGAGGACGCAGAGAAAACAGCCCTGAAATCAAGGGCCAAGATCAAGGAAGCTCTTTTGAAAAAGCAAGCCGCCATCGAGGAAGAAAAAGGGGCTGCTGCCGAACTTTTTCCAAGGTTTTCTGCCGGATATACGTATGTTCATTTCAAGGAGACACCTTACGCCCTTTTTTCGCTTGTTCCAGGCGCCCCAAAGACAAAATTCTATACATGGAAGGAAGACCGTTTTTCCTGGAACATACAAATAACACAACCGGTTTTCACCGGCTTCGCCCTGACTACAAGAAGGAAAATCGCACAACTGGGAATCGATATAGCTGACTCATATTATGATCTTGCCGTGCTCGATGTCATGCGCGAGGTCAGAACGGCGTTTTTCAAGACGCTGCTGGCGGAAAAATGTCTTATTACCGCAAAGGAGGCGCAAAAACAGCTTGAGGCTCATGCCAAGGATGCCGAAACCTTCTTTGAGCAAGGACTTATTCCTAAAAACGATCTATTGAAATCAAAAGTAGCCCTGGCCCAGGCAATCCAAAACCATGTTAAAGCCAAAAGCGATCTTGAAGTCGCAAAGGCTGCCCTGAACATGGCAATGGGCAGGGATATAAACGAACCTGTCAATCTTTTTCCCACAGAAAAACAGCCTGACATTAAAACCGACCTTGCAGCCATCACAGAAGCCGCCCTTGCAAGAAGGCCGGAACTTGCCGCCCTTGAAACATCACTGAAGCAGGCCGGCTTAGGAGTCAAGCTGGCCAGAAGCGCTTCCTACCCCCAGGTATTCTTATCCGCGACATACGAGCAGGAGGGCGACAACATCCGGGCCACGAGCAATGATTTTAAAAACTCCTACAACCTGTACCTGGGAGCCAGCGCAACATGGGATTTTTTCGACTGGGGGAAAACCAGGGCAAAAGTTTCCGGGGCCAGGTATAAGAAAGAGGCCTTGAGCAAAAGCTTAAAAGAAGTGACAGATGCCGTAAGCTTCGAGGTCAAAGCAGCCTACAACGATTACGTGGTGGCGAAAAAAAATATCGAAACAGCCCGAAAAGCCCTGGACCAGGCAAAGGAAAACTTCAGGATTACAAACCTTCAATACAAGAACCATACTACTGGTTCCACGGAAGTCATAGACGCCCAAACTTTTTTGACCACTGCGCAGCAGAATTATTACGCAGCTCTTTACGGATGCTGGATTGCAGCAGCCAGCCTGGATGCCGCATCCGGAGGGGCTGTTTTTTCTAGTAAAGCTCAAGAAAACAGGATCGGAGAAAAACAATGATGGAAACCGGACAGAAAAGCAATAAAAGGACTATATTCGCCTGGTTGATCATACTGACCTGCATAGGGGTGGCGGCTTACAACTACTACCGGGCAAAAAACGTGACGAAAAAAAAGGTGCAAAAAGAGGTCCAGGTCCCTGTTGCGGTAGCCAGGGCAAGGTTCGGAACCATTGACATGACGGTAAAAACCATAGGTGATCTCTATCCGGCAAGGCAGGTGGATATCTTCGCAAAGATCCCCGGCAAGGTAATAGAAAAAATATTCGTTGAAAAGGGCGATCATGTGAATGCGGGCCAGATTGTGGCCGTACTCGAAAAAAAACAGATCGAGGCCGCCATGAACCGCGCGAGGGCTGCGGTGGACGCTGCAAGGACCAAGCTTGAGCTCCTTGAAACAGACCGCAGGCGTATACAGGTATTATACGAAAAAGAGGCGATCTCAAAGCAGAAACTAGATCATATAGAGGCCGAGACAAAAGCGGCCAGGGCAGCATTGAAACAGGCAAAAGCTTCTCTTGCGGAAATTTCCGTAACCTATGCAGATCATGATGTCAGATCTCCCATATCCGGTGTTGTATCAGAAAGATTCGTGGACGCCGGAAACCTTTCCGGCTCCAAGATCCCCATTTTAAGAATAACAGACGAATCCAGCCTTAAGCTCAGGGCGTCATTTCCTGAAAAAGTTTTCGGAAAAATCAGACCGGGCCTGAAGGTTTTTTTCAGTGTAGATGCATACCCGGACAAGAAGTTTCCTGCTACCGTTTCCATCAAATACCCGGACATCGACCCTGTAACCAGATCGGGCCGCATAGAGATTAACGTTGACAATACACAGGGGCTTCTGGCACCGGGCATGTTTGCAGACACCCTGATCTTTATGGGTACGAAAAAATGCCTGCTGGTGCCGGCAGAGTCGCTGCTGAGGATGCCGGGAACAGGAAGCTCTTACGTCTTTGTAGCCATGGGCCAAGTGGCGCGTGAAGTCAACGTGGAGGCGGGTGACTCCCAGGGCAACATGACCGAAATCAGGTCAGGGCTAAAGGAGGGCGATATGGTGATCGTAAAGGGCCAAAACCGGCTCAGGGATAACACCAGAATACGGATAGCACAAACCCTGGATTCATCCGGATCTCCTATGGAGGAACAGCAATGAGACTCCCTGAATTTTCAGTAAAGCAGCCCATTGCCACCTTGATGCTGTTTTGCGCTCTTATCCTTATAGGTATCGCCTCGCTTGTCAGGCTTAATATTGACATGCTTCCTGACATCGAGCCGCCGGTTGTATCAATTCTGACCACCTGGCCAGGAGCCAGTGCCGCGGATGTAGAGACCGAGGTTACAAAGGTCATAGAAGACGAGGTAAACAGTGTAAACAACCTCGACTCCCTGACTTCCAAGTCCCTGGATAACCTGTCTGTGATCAACTGCAAGTTCGACTGGGGGACCGATCTTGACACCGCGACGAATGATGTCAGGGACAGGATAGAGCTGGCAAAGCGAGACCTCCCGGAAGATATCGAAAAACCGATGCTCTTCAAGTTCAGCAGCGCAACCGCACCGATTCTCTTCGGAACCATAACTGGTGATGTATCATGGCCAAGGCTGCACAGGATAGCTGAAAAACAGATAGCAGACGAACTCCGCCGCGTGCCGGGTGTGGGGGCCATCCAGCTCTATGGCGGACTGCGGCGCAGGATAAACGTCTATTTCGATCTGGCGAAAGTTAAAGGATACAACCTGTCGCTACCCCAGATAAACAAGATCCTTGCCGCGGAAAATATAAATCTGCCCTCCGGCAACATTAAATCCGGACTTACCGAGTACTTCATCAGGGTTCCGGGGCGATTCAAGAACGCAAAGGAGATTGCATCCACAATAATAGGATACTTCCGCGGAAGGCCTGTATACCTCGGGGATGTCGCCAAGGTGGAGGATTCCTATAAACCAAGTGATCTAAACGGCTGGGGCGATGGCAAACCCGCCATCGTGATGGTACTCCAAAGACAGACAGGAAAGAACACCGTGGAGGTTGTTCACAGGGTCAGGGCGAAATTGGCGGAACTGAAAAAAAGGCTTCCGCCAGATGTTTCAATCCAGTTTGTCATGGACAGCTCGGAAAACATATTAACCAGCATAAGCAATCTGAAAAACACCCTGCTATGGGGAATCTTCTTCGTCGTGACCGTAACCTTTGTTATGCTCAGACAGTTCCGCCCTGCCGCAATCATCGCTCTTTCCATACCCGCTTCATTGATCATCTCCTTTTTATTTCTCTATCTTTTCGGCTATACTATAAACCTGGTATCCCTCATGTCCCTTGCCATTGCCTCCGGCATGGTGGTGGACAACGGGGTTGTCGTGCTTGAAAATATCGTACGCCACAGGGAGCACGGCGCCCGCAGGAGGCCTGCCGCCATTTTCGGTGCAAGCGAGATGGGCCTTGCCATCACTGCATCGAGTATGACCACGGTGGTTATATTCGTGCCGCTGATGTTCATGACGGGATTTGCCGGAATCATCTTCAAGCAGCTCGCATTTGTTTTAACACTAACGATCCTTGCATCCCTGTTCACATCCCTGACCCTAACCCCCATGCTTTCATCAGTATGGCTGAAGAAAAACGGAGCAAAGCCCGCAGGGATCGTTTCCTGGCTGCAGGACAGATCTGAAAAGGGATTCGCTGCTGTCGAGTCGGCATACGCAAAACTTCTTGCATGGGCGCTTCACCACCAAAAGACCGTATTCATACTAGCATTATCGATTTTTGCAGCCAGCCTGTCCGTTCTCCCTTTTGTCTCGACATCATTCATGCCCGAAATCGATACCGGGGACATAGGGGTTACGTTCCGACTTCCCGAAGGGACCAGGATCGAAGAGACAAACAAGGTTATGGAAAACATCCTATCCGTAATTGACACAGTGGTAAAATCCTCCGAATTTCGCCACTCATACGCATTTGACGGCCAGAGCGAGCAGGGCAAGGGAGTGGCCCTGGGGTTCGAGGAAGGCCCTAATGTAGGCGAACTCGGATTCAAGTTAGTCGACCGCGACAAGAGGAACAGGAGCGCAAAACAAATAGCCCAGGCCATACGCGCCGAGATCGCCAAAATTCCCGGGATAAGCTGGTTCAAAATCAGGGCCAAGGATCCTATCATGGCTATCCTCATGGGCAATCAGAAACCTCTCATAGTCGAACTCCAGGGCTCTGACCTCGAGCAGCTTACAGAATACGCCCGCAAGGTAAAAAAAGAGATGAAAAAAGTCTACGGTCTGGTTGATGTGGATATAAGCCAGAAGGATCCGAGACCGGAGCTATGGATCATGATAGACAGGGAAAAAGCCGCGTCTCTTGGGCTCCGCGTTGCGTATATAGCCGGGATCCTCAGAAACTTCTATTACGGTTCAACAGCCACCAAGTTCAGGGATGCCGGAGATAATTTTGATCTCTTTACACGCCTTACAAAAACCGACAAAAACAACCTTGAAAACCTGATAGATGCACCGATCACAACTCCCGACGGAAGGCAGATAAGATTGAGAAACATCGTAAAAATCATCGACGGTCAAGGCCCCATAGAAATCCAGCGGAAAAACCGGCAAAAGATCGTTAAAGTTGAAGCAGACCTCAACGGTATCGTACTCGGCCAGGGGCGGAAGGCCGTTGAAAATATCTTCGAGAGGATCGGTGTGCCCGAAGGAATCAAAACAGGCTTCGGAGGCGAGGTGGAAGAACAGAAAAAAGCATTCCACGATCTTACCCAGCTCATGCTTCTCGGCATTGTCCTGGTATACATGATCATGGCCGCTCTTTTTGGAAACCTGAGAGATCCTTTCATAATCATGTTCTCGGTGCCGTTTGCGTTTTCAGGGGTCTTTTTCGCATTCTATCTGTTCGGGGTGAGTCTCGGTATTATGAGCTTCATGGGCATAATAATGCTTCTTGGTATCGTGGTGAACAATGCAATAGTACTTGTGGACTATATTCATCTCCTTCAAGAAAGGGGTCGCCCCCTTGACGCCGCTGTCACGGAAGCAGGGCGAAACAGGCTCAGGCCGGTTCTGATAACCACCCTTACAACCTTTTTCGGGCTCTTCCCCATGGCTGTATCTGAAAGTGTGGGGGCAGAAGCCTGGAACCCTCTGGGAATAACAATGATAGGCGGCCTTACCCTTTCAACGCTTGTTACCCTCATCCTTGTGCCAACAATCTATCACCAGCTTGAATCAAGGAAACGGAGATCTTCATGAATGATCAAAAACCAACGTTATACATGGTCTTCTATGATGTCAATTACGACGAGGATGTGATCGAGGCCCTGGAATCATGCGGTGATATAGGATTTTCAAAGTTTGAACGCGTCCTCGGCAAAGGATCCGGATCAGACCCCAAGATGGACACCTCCGTGTGGCCGGGTTACAATAATGCCCTTTTTGTTTTCGCATCTGCAAGCATGTCACAAGAAGTGAGACAAGTCCTTGAAACAACGGCTAAAAAACTGGGCG
>CAYVIE010000050.1:0-18056 GCA_964451355.1 uncultured Desulfobacteraceae bacterium | reverse complement strand
CCTCCATGTTTAAATTTATCCATATTCCCTCTTCTTTTCACTTTTTATAAAACTTTCAATACCCTCGATGATTATATCCCATACAGAAGAAATACTTTCATCTTCTGGTGGCACATACTTCAATGCCCATAGGGGATAGCTGAGATCCTTAATTTTATCTCTAAGCTTATTTTTTAAAGGCTCTGGATAGATAACGTCATCATCGTGTATACCAAAGGCTCTTTGAACGACTCGGCAAAATTTTTCGATCTCAGGCGAAAGCCTCCTGATTTCAAGCTGGTCTGATCCTTTTGCCTTCGTGACCACCTTAATTAATAAATCCCTCATGCCCTCGCGGCTTAACGGCTTGCAATCCGTGCCATCAGACCAATAATAAGAACCATCACAATATTCCTTCATGGCAAAGCCGAACAACACCTTACCAATAATCATCGATGTCATTCCAAAAGGAGGCTTTTGTAGTTCTTCCCAGATCTCAACGACCCGTACCGTGTTTTGGCCTTCTATATTCTCTCTCACTTTTTTCTTAACTTCCGATAACAATGGTGATTTTTCTTTCCCAGACTCAAATTCTTTTAATTTTCGATTAATCTCTGTATATTGTCTAGTTACATTTGCTGTTACTTCCAAACCGACCTCGAAAGCAGCTTTATGATATCCCTCTTTATACAAGGTTTGAAGTTCTGTTAACTTTTCATAACAATATGGAAAGACTGAAAACACCAACTCTCTGAAAATATTTTCGAACTGGCCAATAGAAAATGTTTTCTCTTCTTTTTTGAAAAAAAGTTCCTGCTCTTCAATCTTGAGCCTCTTTTGGTATTCTTCAACGATATCCTTAGCTCTTGATTCGTAATGTTTTTCGTTTTTAAGGTCATTTATTGTATTTGCATATCTTGCATGTGCTTTATTTTTTAGCCATTCCATGTAATTTTCTTCACCAAAGGCCGGCTTTAACAAAACATAACCGACGTTTTCACTCTTTTGCGCACATCGCCTGCATACCTCAACAGCCTTAAACCGTTCAGCTTCTGTTTTAGGAACAAGCACAACGATACCCACTTGATATGCCTCAAGTTTGGGATTGATGCCCTCTCTCTTTCTTAATAACTCTTCAACCGATACAGCTTTATATCCAATTCTATTCTCAAAAATACCAATATTTTTAACAAATGACCCTACTTCATATTTTATCTTATCTACAAAGGTTGTAAAATCATTCGCCCTCTCAACCTCTTCTTGAATTCGTCGTAGCTCTTCTTCATCAAAAGCATACAAAGGAATGGCATATTCTTCATTATCGCCGCCAAGTGAAATCTTGTTGATATACCCAAGAGTTACCAATGCTGAGAGAGGGATCAAGATATTATCCATGCTTTGCCCGAAGAAAGCGATTTGAAGGTTTTTCTTGGTAGGCTTGAGCCTGTCATCTGGAGTTTCGTAATAGAGGGCATTCAACAACATGATCGTCTTGAAAATGGATAGTTGATCTTTGTTTTTGATTTGATCTGCTCTTGATTCATAATAAGTAATCACGTTTCTCATACTTGATGATATTGAATCATCTCTGCCTTGACTGAAAAAGTAATCCCATAAAAAATCAGGGGTAATCCAAAAGTGTTGCGTGTCTCCTGGATATCTTTCCAAAAACCAGGGAAAAGCGCCCTGTTCGCGGGACTTCAAGTATCTAAAGAGGCTTCGCTGACTCGAGCTGTGGCCTTGAGAGATGACAGACAACAGAAACGCCGTGTATGGATGAAGTGGAATCAGTTTTTTAAAATGTTCTTCCCTGGCCTCATCCTTCAAGAAGAGACGAGCCGCTTGCTCAACGTGGCTCCAAAGGGTTACGCGCTTATCTTCCCAAATATCTGCGTTTTTGACCTTTATCGCATTCCCCGCCAGTTCATAGGCGGTTACATGTTGTAACTGAAAACGTATCCGGAAAAAGCGGTCATATAGTTTTTCAATGGTCTTTTCTTCACTTGTATAAATATACTTCTTGAGGATCTCAGGCGAGAGATGAGTGACCGGAATGAAATAAAAATGAATATCTTTGGCAGCATGAGCAAGCTCTTGAAGGCCTGAATAACTCTTGGTGGTATGGAAAAAATCGGTAAACTCATCCCATATGAAGATAATGCCCGCAAGTTGATTAGTCTCAATAACTTGCCTTAGCCACTGTTTGGTTTCATCAGGCGTACTGTAAAGAACAACCTTGAAATCTTTTTCAAGCGTGGAAGCCACCTTTTCGATTAATGTTAAAGCTTCATTGCTGGAACCTCTCATTGCAGATAAAACATCCTCTGGACTCTCATAGGACGCGAAAATACTTAGCTGATATTTTTCGAATATGTCTTTCCAGATTGCAGGAGATTCCTTTAGATATTTGATCACATTCTCCTTAAAAGTAGATGCTGCAATATCTGAAAAATCAGGATCAGATTTTCCCAAGGTTCTTTTAATGGCCTCTTGGATGCTAGAGAGAAAAGTCGTTGTGGACGTGATATGCGAAGAGGAGGTATTATAAGCAACAAGCCATCGCCCTTTTTTGCGTAACTCCAAAAAATGTTTGGCAAGATGTTTGATCTTATCATGATCCTGAATATATCTCTCTACAACGTCATCAGGCTCCTCGAAAAGGTGCTTGATGACAAAGCAGGCGAAAGTTTTTCCGGTTCCATAAGCTCCGTATATCCAAGGAGGTTTTATTCTTGCTGGATCTCCTCGGTCTAGAGCAATAATTAATTTCTCAAATAAATTTTGAAAATCATCATGAGGGATGAAACCCTTCCACGCTTCTTTACGATGGCGATCTTCTTCTTCAGAATAAACATCGATTAAGTTCTCTTCTACCTTCAAATAATCTTTATAGTACCACATTATCCCCTCGCTCATAATTGTCTTCATGCAGGATCACGCCCATATCATCTATCTCGATCTCACCCTCACCCGCTAAAATAAGTTGTTTGAAAACCTCTTGCTGCTCCGTGCCAAAGATGATCCATGGGAACAGAAGATGATCATCGAAATAAAGCCGATCCCTTCTCTCCTCAGCAAAAAGGCGATGGAATGCAAACTTGATGGACGATACCATAGGATACTGAAGACCTTCTCTTTTGATCTTTCGATCACGCCCTTCTCGTGTAACCTCGCCTTGCTGTAACTCCTTGCCGATGGGGGTCCGTTCAAGAAGCCCAACGAGTTCCATAATGCTATTGCTCACCGTTCGTGTAGAAAAATGAGGGAGGGATTGGCGCAATCTCATTTTAAGCTCTTGAATCGACCACGCGCCTTTGGGGAAATGAAAGACATACCAGCGCGCTGGTGGAAAGTTAAAAACGATGTTCACCCAGGCAAGCTCCCATGCACCGAGAGAGTCTGCCGATTCTGTTTGAAATTTCAAGCCGAGAGGGGTTTTTTCGCCCTTCCGGTCAACGATACCCGCTGTCTTCAACCAGGTATGCAGGGACTGAACTTGCCTATTGCCGAGATGCCCGAAAGATACCCAGTCCTCAGGACGGTCCATCCACAAAGCCACCCACTCCTTCCGGAGGCCAAATGATCGGTGTGCATTCCACCCTTTATATCTGATCCAATCTATTTCCTTCATGAAGAACCTCAATGGGGCGAATATCCTGAGATAGATAGATGCTCTCAAGGTCCCTTACAAAATCGATGGATATTAAAGAAGGTGCCATGTTGGCGGCCGCTCTCAAGACGCGCTTGAGCGCCTCAGGCTCGATACCAAAGATCACATAAGGCCCTTCCTCCAATGCCTGATATACATCCTTGAATTCCATGTGGTAACGGCCGGTCCTCTCAGAGAAACGGTATAGGGAGTAAAGTGCCGATGCCACAGAAAGGGTGCTGACTCCCTGCTTATACAAGACCCTTACCCGCTTTTCCTTCCTCACCGCAACCGGTCCTACCGCCCCACCCAGGGGGGTTTTTTCAAAAAGTCCTGCTAAGGCATTTACCGCGTTTTGCCGGGTTCTCTGGCTGAAATCATCCCCGATGCGGTCCACAAGCTGGGATGAGCTAAGGGCCTCGCCCCATGCCACTTTGGTCAAAAACCATTTCACAATCCTGGAATTGCGTGCAAGGTTGGTAAAAAGGACATTCCAGGTGAGCATGCTTGAGGTGCCAAACCGTAAGATGAGCTTGCCAAGCTCTGTGAGTTGACGGTCTTTGCCAATAAATTCCGCTTCATAAAGCCAGGCGCGAAACGCCTCCACCTGCCGGTTGCCAAGGTTGCTGGTATCCCAAAAGACTTCAGGATCCTTAAAAAATTGTTCAAGCCATCGTCCGTCTAATCCAAATCCTTGATATCGATTGAGCCCGGTCATTTTCTCTCTCCCCTTTGTTATCTGGAGGGATTTCGCCACCAGGCACCCCTTTTCCACAAACTTCAGGCAGTTCAGGCAATGGATACACCTCTCCTCGATAATCTCTACGCCTTTTCCGCACAGAATTCTTATGGCGCCTGTTGGACATTCCGCCTCGCACACTCTGCATCCCACACAATACGCCGACTTGTTGGCGATCATGCCCAGATGGCCCTGGAGCACCGTGTCCAACCCTGTCTGAGAAACAGCGCTAAAGGATGTGTACTTATCAGATTCCTCTATGGTTAGTTGAAAGGAATTACGAGGTGCAAAAACCTTGACAACACCGTTGCCGCTGTAATGAATCTGGCCAATCACCTTGAGCCATTCTAAAAACCGATCCTTCACATGCCCAGCAGATGATATGGTAAAACGCAACGCAAGAGCATCAGTCCCCTTCGAAACCCTTGGCTTCGAGAGCAGGCTTTTCCCCCCAGCCCTCATTGCCCACGCTTGGCCGGCAATAAACTCCTCCTGGTCATCTCGTCTCTTTTTGCCGCAAACCTTGGCATAGTCATAAAGCACGTCAAGCAGCGGCTTGCAATCATCCAAAAACGCCTTCCAGTAAATGGCGCCTGACCACTCTGAGGAAAAAGGGCAAAGCGAACAACCGACCCGCACAAGCCCGAATCGATAGGCGCTGTTTAGATGAAGGCCTCTTTGCAAGATATACAAAAACACCTCTGCGGAATTCCAATGAAGAATTGGACTTACATTAATCTGAGGGGTATGTTTCTTACCTTTGCTGATGCGTCCGTAGGCGGCGCGCGCATTGCTTTCGTCTGCGCGGACACCGTCGAACAAAAGGATGCGAGCTGAAGAATCGCCAGAAAGCTCTCGCAAAAGGAGGAAGTTGGGCGCGCTTTTATGGACCGTACAGCACCATCGGTGAAACCGACTTGGCGGGCCAAACTGTCTCCAGCTTTCCGTAGCCCTCATATGGCTTCTGGATGTATAAAAGTGTAAATTCGAATATCGTTTTTGTGCATCTAAGACAGCTTCATAGGTAGGCGAGATTTCCATGCCGGTGTCGTTAAAGACCACCACAAATTGACTCGGTTCAAGAGCGCGTTGAACCAAATCCAAAACGACAACCGAATCTTTCCCGCCACTAAATGCCACGGAACTTAAAGAGACTCTTTTATGATGCTGCGTATAGGTTGTTGTGATGAAATCCAGGGCTTCGTGCGTCAAATCCCGCAATGAAGCTTCGTTTTTGGCAAGCATCCCATCGATGTCAACCGGCTGAAGGGAGAGCCGCTTCTTGTGAAGAATTAATTTTGGCTCACGGAAGAAAGCGCCGCCTCGAACTTCAGCCACCAATTCGCCCTGATAATAATATTGACGGCTGTTGGAGGCAGACCATAGAAGTGGGAATGGGGTTTGCGGGTATTCCCAATAAGAATGGAAACCGAGCAGATCAAGCTCTTCAAAAAAAACAGGCCTAATTTCCTGGCTGATGCCCTCAGAAATACTTTCCCTGAAAAGAATTCCCCCGGTTTCTGGGTCCCATACAACTTTATACATTATTACGACTTCCCAGGTATAAGAAATCTATACAGATGATATGAAGCTTTTAGTATAATTTTAATTTAATGGCTTAGAATTTGGAATATTATTTTTTATAATTAATGTATAATATTTTTATATGTCAAGTAACTTCAAATTAGTACATTTTGGTATAAATGGTTAGTCCTAAATCTGAGAAATATTAAAAATTATTTATTGCAAATAGCTTATTATTACAATTATTACAATATGTTAGTTTTGCCTTCCACAGAATAAATTTTTACCCATAAGGTGAAAGAGGTAAATGAATATGCAAATAAAACATGTTGAACACAATAAGAAGATAAAATTGTATTATTAACCTTCTCTGGTTAAGAATACACAGAGATCATTCCACCCATCGGGAATAATTTATTTCGATACTGATCTTTTGTGAATGCTGTTTCCACACAGCGGTTATCTGTTGTCTTGGAATATCTGCTATCACTTATCTGCTGATAGCCGGTTTGCTTTCCATAATAAAAAATGTTTATGCGCACCATCTCCATTCGACCATTTCCCGGTTATTATCAAATGATAGAAGACCTTTCTGGTTCCACAACCTGATGTAACGGGTTGCAAAATCAGTTGCAACACCGGTTCTTTTCGCTATACGTTCTCCCAGCACCTTTACGGGATCACCGGCCGTGGCAGGAAACCGGCCGAGTTCTTCAACAAGGTCTTCAGACAGGATTTTGTATACAAGCTCCAGTCGTTTTTCGTTTTCAACCCTGAATTCTTCGTCTGTGGTGGCGGTCTTGTTTTCCACCCGGCGGCATATCTCTTCCCATTCATCGAACATGGGCCTGTAAGCCTCTTTGACGAATTCCTCCATCTCTTCGGGTGAAAGGGAGCTGGTTCTTACTATGGCCGAGTTCGCGTCATACCGGGTCCAGTCGTCGGTCAGGATGTTGAGATCGTAGTCGGATATATGTTCCCTGACCGTGGTTCCGGGAAACGGTGCCAGAAAGTGGTAACCGTGGGCAATGTCAAGCTCCCTTGCCAGGCGCAGGGTGTCTTGCAGGGTCTTTTTGGTCTCCCCGGGCAGTCCCACCATGAATGAAGCATGAGCAAGGATTCCAGCGTCCTTGCACATCCTGACGGCCCGCTTTGCCTGATCAATGGTTATTCCCTTTTTGATCCGGTCAAGCATTTCAGGGTTGCCTGATTCGATTCCGAAGCTTATGGAGTCGCAGCCGGCCTTTTTCATCCATTCAAGGGTTTCGGGATCGACAGTATCGACTCTTGCAAAGGCGCTCCAGGAAAAGGAAAGCCCCCTTGCGATAATTTCCTTGCACAGGGCGACCGCCCTTTTTCTGCTGGCGGTGAACAGGTCGTCTGCGATGTTGATCCGGTCAAAACCAAGGCCAAGTATATCTTCTATTTCATCCGCGACCTTTGCCGGATCCCTTCTCCTGATTCTTGAGCCGACCATCTTGCGGCCCAGGCAGAATATGCACCTGTTCGGGCATCCCCTGCCCGTTATCATGCTTATGGGGAATCCAAGAGCCTTGTACCTGGACAGGGGCAGCAGGCGCCTTGCGGGTAAGGGGATGGAATCGAGGTCCGAGATGTATTCGCCGGGCCCAGTGTTGATGTAATCTCCGTTTTCCATGAACGCAAGTCCTGGGATCTCCTTCCATGCCTTCTTGTCCCTGGCGACAGGCAGCCATTTCATCAGGGTTTTTTCGGCTTCGCCTATGAAGATCAAGTCAATATTTTTATATGTCGCGAGGGTCTCCTTTGACCAGAAGGAGGCATGGGGCCCGCCAATCATGGTGATTACACCGGGCAGAATACTCTTTGCCGCTTCAAGGATGGATGCGGCTACGGGAAAGTTCAGGGTCACGGATGTGGCCCCGACCATGTCGGGGCAAAAGGATTCCAGCTCAGCGGTCAGTTTTTTACGGCTGTATTTCGTGACTATATAGTCGATGATCCTGACCTGGGCCCCGGCCGCGATGCAGGCCCCTGCTACATAAGACAGTCCCAGAGGCGGTGAAGGGGCCTCGGACAAGGGATACGGAGGTGCTATCAATGCGATTTTCATGGTTTTCCAGATAATCCTTTCTCTATGCTCATCCCATCATGGACCTGGAACAAAGCATTTCTACTCTGTTGCGAGACCATTTTGTTCATGGATGTCACAGATACGGCGAAAGCAGCCACGCAAGGGAGTCCCTTGCCTTGGCAGGCCATGGTCTCTTCTTGAGGTCGTCCATGGTAAGTCGTCTTGCTTTTTTGATCCTTTCATCTACGTGGGCTTCCATGCTGGAAGCAAAACTTGTATCGTATACCTCCACCATGAGTTCAAAGTTGAGTCGGAGGCTCCTTGGATCGATGTTGGCCGATCCTATCTGCGCATATACGCTGTCTATTAAAATCAGCTTGGCATGAACAAAGGGCGGGGGCTGTAGAAATATGTTTATCCCCCAGATCATTAGCTCGCCGAGATTTTTGTGCATGGCCCAGTGGACCAGCGGGAGGTTGTTCTTTTCCGGCAGGAGGATATCTATACGCACGCCCTTGAGAGAGGCTGTCTGCATTGCTGATATCAGTTCCTGCGAAGGAAGAAAATAGGGGGTCATGAGAATCACCCTTTTCCTTGCGGAGGATATGGCCGCCGTAAGGATGAGCGCAAGCTTGTCCACGCTAATGTTTGGCCCGTCTATGATGGTCCTGCAGGTTGAATGGCCTGAGGCGGGAAAGGGGGCCGACCCGATCCGGAGTATTTCCCCGGTGGCAAATGCCCAGTCCTCGATAAATGCTTGTTCCAGCTGGGATACAACAGGTCCGGTCAGCTTGAAATGTATGTCTGAGATTGCTTTTTGCTTTTTTGATTTTGCAAGGATGTGCCGTTCCCGTATGTTCATCCCGCCGGTATATGCCGTGATTCCGTCCGTGATAAGGATTTTTCTGTGGTTCCGCAGATTCAGGTGAATGGCGGGGGGTATAATCCTGGGCGGGAGGAAGCGGGCGGTCTTTATCCCTTTCTTGGCAAGTATTGTGCCTGCTCTGGGTATGGAATAGTATTCTCCGATTCCATCAACGATCACCTTGACATCGACCCCTCGGCTTACAGCCTCGCTCAGCGCATTGGCAAACATGTATCCTGCCCGGTCCATATCAAAGATATACGTCGAAAGGTAGACCCTTTTCTTTGCGTTGGCTATGCTTTCAAGCATTTCGGGGTATGCTTCATCACCGTTTTCGAGCATCTTAATGCTGTTTCCGGGCAGCATGGGCAGGATTGTTACAGCGGACGAGACCTTTGCGATATCAATAGCGGTCTGGGAGAAATATTCACCGATATTCTTGGCAGGGGGCCTGATTCCCGGAATCGTTGCCGGTGATAGGTATATGCTTGGCTTTTTGTCTTCAAGTTTCTTCGCCCGTGTCTGGACCCGGTTTATCCCGAAAAGAAAGTAGAAAAAAGGGCCGAATACAGGAAAAAAGAGACAGACCGCAATCCACCCGAGGGCCGAGGCCGGGTTCTTTTTGGTTGCAAGGGCGTGTCCGGCCGCTGTGCCGGATATCACGATGTTTGCTATCAGTAGAAACCAGTGGAAAGCTTGCATGGGCTACTTGTTATTTTCAGACGGTTTCGTTAGAGATTCCCGGCTCCAGCTGTAATCCTCTGCCAGGGGTTCCCCGAATCCGGGCATTACAGGTTCCCTGAGGATTCTTGAAACCGCTTCAGAAGCGCTTGCGGCAGCTTTTGGAAAAAATTCCTTTATACCTATTATATGCCTCAGGTTATCGGCCGTTCGCATCACCAGCATGGCGAGGTCGCCTTCTGCGGTATCCGCGATTTCAAGGACTCTTTCCCAGTCGGTTCCCTTTGCCCAGGCGTGCATTGCAACCGCTGGCCTCAAGAAAAATTCAGGCGCGCTAAAGCCTTTGTTGCGCATCTCTTTTGCAAACGCTGCAAGCCCGGTCACTATGCGCGAAAACGATTTTTCCAGTTCCGGCGGAATCTCTGATGGGTCTAAAGTCTCATCGTCTGTTTCCCTTTCGTTCACAAAGGATGCCATTATTCCGGCCAGAAGGGCAGGGTCTGACTCAGGCAGGAGGCGGCGCCTGAAGCCTTCTGCAACCATGAGGGGATGGTCTATCCTCAACTGGGACGCCCATGCGCCGTCAGCAGTAAGTTTTTCATTTTCATCGACAAACCCCTTTTCCTTCAGAAAGGCAAGATGCCGCAAAAAATCCCTCCACAGCTGCCTGGCGCTCGGTATATCCGCCTGTTTGGGCTTTTTTTTTCTTTTCCGTTTCAACTGGAAGGCTGCAAAGGATTTCTCCAGCATATTCTTGATCTGTTCGGGCTTGTGGGAAAGCAGGAGATTGAGGACCATGGAAAAGTTGATCTTGATCTGGCTGTTGACATCAGATGGCTTTGTATGGAAAAGTTCTGCCACAAGTTTTGTATCCATGAACCTTCCCGGGACCACCACAGCGAACCCGATCTTGTCCATCCCGCGCCTCCCGGCCCTTCCGGTCATCTGGTGGAATTCCGTCGGGGTAAGAGGAATGAATTCCCTCCCGTTGAACCTGTCGGAGTTGAAGAATATTACTGTCCTTGCGGGGAAATTGACCCCGGCTGCAACGGTAGAGGTGGCGAAAACCGCATCGAGGAGTCCTTCTGTCATAAGGGTTTCAACAAGCAGTTTCCAGCCGGGCAAATGTCCGCTGTGGTGCGCGGCCACTCCCTTTTCGATCAGTATCTCGAGCTGCTTGTGAGCTGAGAGTCGATGGGAGTCTCTAATCAATTCCAGCACCCTTTTTTCCCTCAATGCTTTTCTTTCTTTCGACTCCCTGGGGGTGTAATCCTGGCACAAAACAAGGGCGTTGTCGCAGTCTGCCCTGGACTTGAGAAAGAATATCACCGGCAAGAGGTTGTATGCCATCAGTACCGAGAGAATCTCGCCCGTGGGAGGGAGTTGCCCCCCGAATCCACGGCCTTTGGGGTCTGAAAGAATGCTTTTTGCCACTTTTTTGTATATGCGCCGTTTCCCTTTCTTTTTCATTTCCGATAGAAGGGGGAACAATGTCCCGCTGGGGTGGAGGAACAAGGGAAAAAGCGGAACCGGCCTCTTTTTTGCAGATACTATTATGCAGCGCCTGCCGCGAATCGACGCCAGCCATGCGGCAATGGAACGGGCGTTGCCGATGGTGGCTGACAAGAGTAGCAAGGGAATCCTCGGGGGAAGGTAAATCATGGTCTCTTCCCAGACCACGCCTCTGTCCTGGTCCCCAAGGTAATGGGCCTCGTCTATCACCACGAAATCGGTGTCAAGATCTTCGCCCTTGTGCATGGCGTCATAGAGCTGGTTGCGTAGAATCTCGGTGGTGCCGACGATTATGGGCGCGTCGGGGTTTTCCTTTCTGTCGCCCGTAAGGATGCCGACATTTTCTTTGCCGAATATCTCGGAAAATTCGCGATACTTGGAATTGGTAAGGGCTTTCAAGGGTGATGCGTACCATGCCCGACCCTGATTCTCGAAGATTCCTGAGATAGCCTGTATCGCTATCCATGTCTTTCCGGCTCCGGTAGGGGCGGTAACAAGGCAGTCCGCCTCTTTTATCACTTCGATAGCTTCCAGCTGGAACGGATCAGGGACAAAAGGCTTCTTTGCCGGGACTCCAATCCCGGCAAAAATTTTTTTCAGCTTTGAATCCGCTCCGGGTACCAGAGCTTTTTTCCGGTGTTTTTTCTTTTTTTTGTGGTAATGGTAGCGTCTTTTTCCCGGCATTAAAACCTCTTAAGGATATCGGCGACCACCTGCCTGGCCGGGGACTCGGTGTCATAGGGAGAGATACCGGAAAGATCGGCGTCTATCAGGGCAGGATCATAGGGTAAAAAACCTAGAATGTTAAGGGGAGCAAGCCTTTTTTCGAGAAATTCCCGATCTCCTTGAGAACGGATCTTGTTACCGACTATGGATATTCGTTTCAACCCTATCTCACCGGCCAGTCTCTGGATGTTTTTTGCGGTCTCTATGCTTCTTTTTCCAGGTTCCACAACGATTACAAGGCTGTCGACTGCGGAGGCGGTCCCTCTGCCCAGGTGCTCTATGCCCGCCTCCATGTCCATCACGACAAACTCGTTCCTGGAAAGGACAACATGTGTCACAAGTGCTTTTAAAAGGGTGCTTTCCGGGCAGATACAGCCGGCTCCTCCCTTTTTCACCCCGCCAAGGCGCATTAGCTTGATATTCCCGAGTTTAGCAGAAAGTGCGTCCGGAAGGTCGTCGACCTTGGGGTTCATCTTGAAAAAACCGCCTATGGTGCCTGGCCTTGCCTCTGTCCGCTCATATACGAGCTCCTTCATTTCTGATATGGGAACAATCGAATCAGCATTCGGGATTCCCACGGCGGCAGCCAGGTTGGCGTCAGGATCGGCGTCAATAGCCAGAACCTTTTTGCCCTGGTCGTTTAGCAGCCTGATGAGTAGCGCTGAAAAAGTGGTTTTGCCGACCCCGCCTTTTCCGCTGACAGCTATTTTCATTCGGTTTTAACTCCTTTATCATGGAAAAAAATTCAGAAATAATTTTTAAATACCCGTGGGATCAAATGGAGCATGTGCGTTCCCTTGCTTGACTACAAGGGGAGAAAGATTTCCCATACGGGGGTGATTTTAATTTAATATTGATGTTTTTCACCAAGAAAAACTTTCTTTTCATTGATTTCGCAGTTTGTCTCCTATATCAATAATCGTTTTTCTATACAAGCACGACTTTCCCAAAGGATTTTTCCATGAAAAAGAATAACAAGGACAATCCGGACCAGAACCCTGCAGGAGATGTAAGAAAGGCCGAAATCCTTGCCCCGGCGGGGAACAGGGACTCGTTTCTTGCGGCTATCGCTGCTGGAGCCGATGCGGTTTACTGCGGGCTGAAATCCTTTTCTGCCCGCATGAAGGCTGAGAATTTCACCATAGATGAGTTGGGGCCCCTGGCTTCCCTGGCCAGGGACAGGGGGGTAAAGCTCTATGCTACCTTGAATTCCCTGCTGAAAAACGATGACATAGAAAAAGCAGGCACCCTTATTGTGGATCTGAAAAGGAGGGTCAGGCCCGATGCCTTTATTATTTCCGACCTGGGGCTTGTCGATCTGCTGGCGCAAGCGGGCTACAGGGGAGAGATACATTTATCCACCCTTGCTGCTGTTACCTTTCCCGGGGCTGTCTCAGCCGCGGGTTGCCTTCCCGGTGTAAAGCGGATTGTCTTGCCCAGGGAATTTTCAATCGATGAAATAAAGGAGACCGCTGGTATCTGTCCTGAAACCATAGGGCTCGAGGTTTTTGTGCACGGTGCTTTGTGTTACGGGGTTTCCGGCAGGTGTTACTGGAGCAGTTATTTCGGAGGAAAGAGCGGCCTGCGGGGGTGGTGTGTACAGCCGTGCCGCAGGCTTTACAGGCAGGGGAACGCATCCGGAAAGTTTTTTTCCTGTGCTGACTTGCATCTTGATTTTCTTGCAAAGCTTCTTTTTCAGATTCCCCAAATAGCGGGTATCAAGATCGAGGGAAGGAAAAAGGGGCCGCACTATGTCTATCATACAGTAAAGGCGTACAGAATGCTCCGTGACCATGCTGGCGAGCCTGGTGTAAAAAAAGAGGTGGCAGCATGCCTCGATTATGCGCTTGGCCGGTCCGGGACACATTACAATTTCCTTTCCCAGCGGCAGTGGAATCCCATAGATGAGCGGCCCAATACAGGTTCGGGGCGCCTTGTGGGAAGGGTGTCTGGTCCGTTGAGCAGACCACGATTCGAGGCCAGGGAGCCGCTTTTAGCAGGTGACATGGTACGCATCGGGACGGAAGATTCATCCTGGCACAGAACCCTGAAGATCACGTGCAACATACCAAAAGGGGTGGCTTTTACCCTTCCGTTGTCACCGAAAGAACGCCCTGCCAACGGGACTCCTGTATTCCTTGTGGACCGCAGGGAGACCGGCCTTGCCGATGAAATAAAGAAGCTGTCTTTGGAGCTTGAAAAGAAGAAGAAAAAACCGCCGGTTAAAAAAAAGAAACCCGCCTTCAAGCCGGTCTTGCCAGGCAAGTCTATTTCACGGAGGCACTCGCTTACTGTAAGAGTTTCCTGGGATCCGCCTGATCAGTCTCCGCCGGTGGATACCGGGGTATGGCTGTCAGACATGGTTGTTCCGGGCAGAACCAGGTTTTCTCCGCGGCTATGGTGGTGGCTGCCGCCGGTTATCTGGCCGGATGATGCCATAACCATGCAGAAAAAGATAGAAGGCGCCGTGAAAAAAGGTTTCCGCCGGTTCGTACTCAATTCCCCCTGGCAGATATCATTGTTTCCAAGGGTATCCGGTCTTGAACTGTGGGCAGGCCCCTTTTGCAACATCGCCAATTGTCTTGCCATAGAAACCCTCGCCTTCATGGGGTTTTACGGGGTCATAGTAAGCCCGGAACTCGGCAAAAAGGATTATGCGGCTTTACCGTCAAAAAGCCCCCTTGCGCTGGGAATCATTATCAAAGGTTTTTTCCCCTTGTGTATATCACGAACGGTTTCCCAGAACCTGAAGCTTGAAACCCCCTTTGTAAGTCCCAGGGGAGAAGCAGGATGGGCCGTAAAAAGGGGATCATGCTACTGGATATATCCTGACTGGCCCATTGATATCACCCGGCACGAAACATTCTTAAAGAGGCTCGGCTACCAGATGTTCGTGCATCTCGAAGAGGTCCTGCCCAGGAAGGTGCGCAAAAAGAACAGGCAAGGCCTCTGGAACTGGGAGATCGGCCTCAAGTAGGCAAGTATAAAGCGTCAATCGGCTTGTCTTTGCACAGCGAAACATTATGACAGGATGGCGGCAAGGTGGATCGGCAAAACCTGGCCCAGGTAGGGATTGCGTTGAAGAAGTTAGGCATAGAGCATATCCCCTCTGCTATCACAACAGGACATTTCACTTACTAACAACACCTTGGGTATCTTTTCGGGCCTGTCCCAATACTGGTATATTGTCGAATAGACCGCGGCCCTTTTGTATCCGTTTGCGGATGCCCATTCCTCGATCATGTATCCCCGGACAAGCATCCTTCCCTTTAACAATTTGATCTGATTTTTCATTTTTATTGACCTCTTGTTTAAAATTCGTAAAAATGAAAAAAGACTTTCATTTTTAGTAAAAAAAGTGCCTTGATTTTAATTTTTATTTTTTAAATTTAACCTTAAATTAACGTTATTGAAAATTAATACCAATAAAATTTTTATTAGTACACTTTTTGTAACTTAATATTCGTTTTTATAAATAATTAAAAAATTATGGGCGATTATACGAATAAAATATTCCAGGCTGCGCTCCAATATACTTTCCAAAGATCAGGCTTTGAGAGCCAAAAGCAGCTCGCTATTAAGGCGGGTGTGCCTGAGAGCACAATCAGCGGAATTTTAAAAGGGAGAAAATTAGGCCGGCATGAAACCCAGCAAAGGATCGCGGAAGCTCTGGGATATTCCCTTTTTGATTTCTATGAGCTGGGCCGTAAGGTTTTGCTGGGGGAATTGTCCGCAGAGGAACAAAGCGCGGGAAAAAGAGTTTCCGGGAATGATATTGCAATCCGTTTCAGGGAAATAGAAAAAAAGGTCGGGCTGAAGGGCTATGAAGTCGCAGGTCTGCTTGGTATAACCCCCTCTTATTATTCGTCTTTGAAACAAGGCAACAAGCCATTGAGCAGGAAGCTCATAGAAAACATTTCCCAAAAATTAGGGGTATCAAAAAAATGGCTCATGACCGGGGAGGGGGATATGAATGACACCTCTCAGGACGATACCGTCAAAATGGTTCCGGATCTTGTCATCAAAACCGGGGGTCAAAGTCCGGAGATCAGGCAGGCAAAGATTAATCCGAGCAACTACTCCTATGTCCCTGTCATCGAGATCAGGCTTGCCGCAGGCAACGGTATGCCTGTGGAATCGGAGCAGGTGATCGATCAGTATGTTTTTAAAACGGAATGGCTCAAACGCGTGGCCACGGCCAAAAGCAATCTTGCGCTTTTGTTTATCGAGGGCGACAGCATGGAGCCGCTGATCCATCACGGCGATATCGTGATGATCGACAGGGGCAGGCGGGAAATCAAGGTTGGGACCATCTTTGCAATCAGCATCAATGACCTGGTCATGATCAAGCAGTTGGACATCAAGCCCGGCACGGTGGTGGTCAGCTCCTTCAACAAGGCTTATGAAAGCTTTGAAATACCCATAAACGAGATAAGGATCATCGGACAGGTGATCTGGTCTGCGCATACGTATATAAAAACGTTATAAGCATAACCATGAGCGTTTATCAGACAAAAGGCGGTCGAATGTCGATTTTGAAAACAACCAGGTGTGGGTTTATGCATCCAAAACAAAGCCCTGGCGGGCGATTCCCATAACCGGGCATTTCAGGCAGCGCCTTTTGGAAATGAAAAAAGCCGCCAGGGCGGAATATATCATTGAATACAATGGCCGGCCTGTAAAGCGATTGAACCGTTCATTCAAGACCGCCTGCAAAAAGGCGGGGATCAATTACAGGGTGAGGATGTATGACATCCGCCACCTGTTTGCCTCGATTATCCTTGCGGGCGGGGGTGATCTTGCTGCGGTGTCTGCGCTGCTGGGGCATCAGGACATAGCGACAACGCAAAAGGTATACTACGAGCTGCTGAAAGGGGAAAAGGAAAGTGCCATCTCCCTGCTTCCAAGGCTCGGGGAAACCAGCCCCGGCGGGCATGACCGGGAGGAGAAGAATGAGGAAATGGATTATGGCGGCGGCAAGGTGGTGCGGTTAAGGAAGAAGTGAGGCTGTTGATCTATGTATTTAACAGCATGTGAATTTCCCTGTGATTGCCGGTTTTAGTCTCAAAAAAGAGATTATGTGCAGAATAATATTATTTAATGAGCTTAATAACAGAGTGGATGATGGAAATAAAAACTGCCAACACGATCTTGTATTGTAGGAAATGGAAAGAGACTGTTGTTTTTTACAAAACACAGCTAAGGCTACAGGTAACGACTTTTAAGGAATGGTTCGTGGAGTTCAAATTAAATGATACATCTCGTCTGAGCATTGCAGATGAAGCCAGGTCATCAATTGATAGCAACGATGGTAAAGGCATTACCATCACACTGGAAGTAGATGATATTGAAACGATATATTTATACTTGAACGAAGCAGGACTTAATCCAACACCGATAAAAGATCATGCTTGGGGGGCGAGAGTTATTCACATTTACGACCCTGAAGGCAATAGGCTTGAATTCTGGTCTCCAAATATAGAATCCGATAAAACTACCTAACACACATATGAGCCTTTCCTTTGTCAATAGGCAATAAAATAGCGCTGGGATAAAAATCGATTTTTTATACCATTTAAGAGTTTGACAGGTATACAATACTGACTTGAATTCAATTGGGTGCACTTGACCGCCATTCTGCTACTCGCCTCGGGCTTGCGTCATGTCGGCTGGTTGCCCTGGGCGTTAGCCAATACAAAAGAGAATGGTTATGGGAAATAGAGCTGAAATAATAAAAAAATTAAAGAGCAATATCCTTTTTTATCAAAACAATATGGGATTCGACGTATAGGTATTTTTTGGTTCTGTAGCGATGGATTTAGCAGGGCCAGATAGTGATGTGGATATTGTAGTCGAGTTTGAACGCCCGATAGGATTAAAATTTATGGAATTTGTTGAATATATGGAAAATTTATTTGGGAAAAAATCGATGTACTCACTAAAGAAGGAATAAATAATATTCTCGTAAATAATATTCTCGTAAACAGAAATAGAGAGAAATATTATTTATGTCTAAACGAACCGATCGTTAGCCGTTTAAAAAACTGGAGGAGACAAAATGAAAGTCACCGTAGTAATCGAAAAGGATATGTATGGATATTATGCATATTGCCCGGAGTTGAAGGGGTGTCATAGTCAAGGAGAGTCTCTTGAAGAGGTTTTATCCAATATTAAGGAAGCGATAGAACTCTATTTAGAGACATTATCCCCAGAGGAAAAGCAACTCTATTTGAGCAAAGAAATTTTGACGACCTCTATGGAGGTACAAGTTGCCTAACCCAAGTTTAACAGGTGGTTTTTAAAAAGCTGTAATATCAACCTGTTGCAT
>CAYVIE010000049.1:0-18069 GCA_964451355.1 uncultured Desulfobacteraceae bacterium | reverse complement strand
CGTACATGGCGTCGAGTTCGTGTCTTGTGGCAAGCCTCGGCACAAACGGCCCGGGTTTGTCGAGTGAGGCCTCGTGGAGCACATAGCAAATGATCATTACGGCCTGGGCAAGGTTTATCGATGAGAAATCAGCCGTCGGAATTGTGACCAGAAGATGGCAGAGCCTGATCTCCTGGTTTGTAAGGCCCCTGTCCTCGGGACCGAATACTATTGCAATGCGGTTGTTTCGCGAGATGGGGATAAGCTTTTCAGCCATGGCCCTGGGAGATGAAACAACCTTCCTGGTTCCGCCCAGTCTTGCGGTGGTTCCCACCACGAAGCCGAACGGGGCAAGTGCACATGCCAGATCCTGATGCTGTTTGATATTTTCAACTATGTCGGCGGCAACATGGGTTGCAAGGGTCATTATCCTTTCGGTGTCGAAATTTTCGGGGGAGATGACCTGGAGATCGGTTATACCCATATTCTTTGCCGCACGGGCAGCAGCCCCGATGTTTTCGGGAAAACGGGGCTTGTTCAATATTATGCTGATGTTTTCAAGCCTTATCCTGGTATTGTCATTGTTGTCCATATGCAGTGTCATAAATTTCTTTGTTTTTTATCAAGTTTTTTATCAGGGGTCGCTTGTTATCCGGAGCGTATCATTGGTGTTAGATTCCATGCGCCAAAGTGAATGAGCCGGTGTACCGGATTTTGCTGTTTTTCGGGAAATTGACCGGTATCTGCCGGCAGCTGTAGTTCAATCGGCCATACAGGTTAACTGCCATATCTTTGGGGAATGGTCAATCTCCGGCGCGGCACGGAGTCTCCTCCCTGGAATGAGAGGGCGGCCCTGGCCTTGCTGCCTGCGTAAGGAGCGTTGACATGAGCCTTATGAATCACCATAATAAAAAATGAAGCTGATGCTGACCTGTCAAACATGATCGAAACGGAGGGTTTGTATGCCGATATACGAATTCTACTGTCCTGCATGCCATATGATATTCAATTTTTTTTCAAGGAGGATCAACACAGAAGCCAGGCCCGAATGTCCTAAATGCAGAAAACAGAAGCTTGAAAGAAAGCCTTCAGTGTTTGCAGTAACAGGAAGAGCAAAGGAGCCTGGCGGTGATGAGGATCTTCCCGTAGATCCTGACAAGATGGAGAAAGCCGTCGAAGCCCTGGCAGGTGAGATGGATGGCATAAGCGAGGATGACCCCAAGCAGGCGGCCCGCCTCATGAAAAAGCTCACCGATATGACAGGACTGGAACTCGGGCCGGGTATGAAAGAGGCCATGGAAAGACTTGAGAGCGGTGAGGACCCGGAAAAGATAGAGGCTGAACTCGGTGATATCCTGGAAAACGAGGATCCCTTTGTGCCCCAGTGCAAAAAGGCAAGGCCGGGGCTGAAAAGATCCAGGCCGCCGGCCCGTGATGATACCCTTTATGAGCTGGAATAGCCGAGATGGACAGCGGCGCCGGGATAAGGGTATTTTGTTACAGCGGATGGTGCGCCGACGAGATCCCCAGGGCTTTCGAGCTGTTCGGCCGGAGGGTGATGATCGATTCAATCAAAGCTTCGTGGAAGACTCCGGATAGGCGTTTTTTCGATGTCAGAACAGCAGATGGCGGCCGTTACATCCTGAGCCATGATCCGGTATCAGGCGCATGGAGCATAACAGGGTAACAGGAATTCATTTTTGATGGCTTCGTAAACTTTCATGATTAGCTTCAATCATCCCCGAGCATGAAAACAAGACTGTTTCTCACCACGGCTATGGAGGAGTTTTCACGGTAAAGTCAGTCTGCTGCGTTGCGCTTCGCCGGGAAGTGTCTCAACGTACTTTCAGTACGCCCTCGCCCCTTCCCGGCTCGCGACGCCTTGCATACAGAGCTTTTTACAAAGCCATCGATTGTATTTTCAATGGGGTTGAATCGTTATTTTTGGATAAAAATTCAATTTTTTACGATTGCATCATTTTATTAGCGTGAACATATTTCCGGGACCCGGGGGGAAAAACGATCATGTTTTCATGCCCGGCACTGAATGCTGCTGATCATGAAAGTTTTCGAGAAAATCCATAAAAGCCCTGCAAACAGGTGATGGGGTGCTGTTTTTGCGTGTGGTCAGGTAGAAGTGCCTTTTCATGGTGATACCCTTTATTTTCAATGCGTGCAGCTTTCCTTCCGAGATGTAGTCCGCAGCAGCAAGGGGTGAAAGTATCGAGATCCCTATGCCGCTTTTGATCCCCTCCACCACGGCTGCTGTTCCGCCGAAAACAGCGCATACCTTGAGATCACAGGTCTTGAGCCCCATTGCTTCCAGGTGGGATTCCATTGTCTTTCTTGTGCCGGATCCTTTTTCCCTCAGGATAAAAGGTTCTTTTCTAAGCTCGTCTGCTGTAATCTCTTTCCTGCCGGCCCATTTGTGGCTTTTGGGCACAACAAGGCAAAGCTCGTCCTCTATGAGTTTTTTCTGGATGATCTGGTTTTTTTTTACCCTTGCTCCCACGATTCCGGCGTCAAACCTGTTTGAAATAATATCGTCTATAATTTCCTGGGTATCAGATATCTTCACCTGTATGGTCACATCTGGATTTTGCCTGGTGAAGTCCTTCAGGATCCTGGGAAGGATGTAGCCGCCAGGGATAGTGCTGGCTCCCACCAGCAGTTCACCCCTTATGCTTCCCAAAAATTCCTCCAGCTCGGCCTTGACTTCATTTGCCGTCTTAAGCAACTTTTTTGCCCGCTCGAAAAGGAGTTTTCCCGCCCCAGTGGGGACAACGTTTTTGCCCATACGGTCAAGGAGCCTGCATCCGAAATAGTTCTCAAGTTCCTTTATATGGCTGCTGACCGTGGGCTGGGTCAGGTTTATCTCCCGCGCGGCAAGAGAAAAGCTCTTGTTTTCCACCACCGAAACAAATACCTTCAATTGCCATAGATCCATGTTTTCCCTCACGCTGCACTCTGTTCAAAATGAAAAAAACAGCATCACAACCCTGCGTCCTTTAAAACATCCATTGAAAAATTCAATTTCCCCTCATGCTATCATAGAAATTAACAATTTGCATTATTGAAATTTGAAGCCATAATTTGATTTCGTTCACATGTGAAGCATAAACCAGGGGACAAGGTATTATCTTCAAGCCGGTCCAATGTGTCCGAGTGCCCAATGCGTCTAGGTCTTTATATCGATAAGGCAAGGTTTATTTCAAAATGGAGTCAACCAGAATGGAGATTACAAGAATAGATGCGTGTGGGCTTGCATGCCCAAAGCCGGTCCTTTTGACCAGGGACCAGATAGACAAAAATAATCCGGATGTGATGGAGGTGATCGTCGACAACGAGGCGGCCGTTTTAAACGTAACACGGTTTTTGTCGACACGCGGGTATATGACCCGGAAGGTGCCTGAAAACGGCAAAGTGAAAATAATTGCCAGGCGCAGCCAGGACAAGCGTGAAGAACCTGCAGGCCAGGAGGAGATAACATGCGAAGTTCCGGCTGGCCGCAAGGTGCTGGTCATGATCACGACAGACAGGATCGGGGTGGGGGATGATGAACTTGGCAGGAAATTAATGGCTAATTTTCTTGCGACACTGCCCGAGATGGGATCCGATCTCTGGCGGATAATATGCGTGAACAGCGGTGTGCGCCTTGCGGTCAAGGACTCCATGGGGCTCGAGCACT
Organism: uncultured Desulfobacteraceae bacterium; assembly: GCA_964451355.1. Lineage (GTDB taxonomy): Bacteria > Desulfobacterota > Desulfobacteria > Desulfobacterales > Desulfosalsimonadaceae > CAYVIE01. The sequence goes on along the minus strand of CAYVIE010000049.1, from coordinate 14,402 downwards.
TGAAAAAGCTCGAAGATTCCGGTGTATCCGTGCTGGTCTGCGGTACATGCCTTGAGCATTACGGACTATCAGGGCAAAAAGAGGCGGGAACGACCACCAATATGCTCGATATCGTTACATCATTGCAGCTTGCAGACAAGGTGATCAATTTCTGATCCGGTGGTTGACTGCAACGTTTGGGCTCAGGGTTCGGCGTGAATCCCTGAACTATTGAAAAGCCTGACGGCATTATCGACTGCTTCCCTGGACAGCGGTTTTTTCAAGGGATCCGGCAGATCCGGAATCTCCATGCCAAGTTTTGCAAGCTTTTCGATCCAGAACGGATGGTAGGCAAGAAGTTTTATCCTTTTTTTACCCCGGTCCAGAAGCCAGGACGCGATATCCCCTATGTTTTTTCTAGTATCTGTTATTCCAGGCACAAGGGGGAGCCTGACCTCGAGCCGCGGCCCATGATTCTTTTCATTTTCTATCAGGGTTTCCAGGTTTGACAGAATCCTTTTATTGGTTCTGCCGCACCATTGTTCATGTTCCTGTGGATCCATGAGCTTGATGTCGAAATAGATCGTGTCGATGTATGGGTATAGCCTGGAAAGAAAACCGCTTGTTTCGAATTCACCGCAGGTCTCAAGGAGAATGTCTATTTCATGTTCTTTCAGTCCCTGGGCCAGTTTTCCTGCGAAATCCGCCTGAAGGGTCGCTTCTCCGCCCGATAGGGTTACCCCGCCCCCGGATGTATCATAGAAAGGTTTGTCTTGCACAAGAAGATCGATAACCTCGGGTACTGAATACCATCTGCCTGTGATTTCAATCGCGCCTGATGGACATTCTTCCTGGCATGCCCCGCAAAGATCGCAGGTATTCCTGTCGATAAAGAACTTGTTGTCCGGTGAAATCGCATTCAGGGGGCAGACCTGTGTACAGGTTTTGCACCCTATGCACTTGTTCGGGTCATGGGAGATCAGCCGGCTGAAATTCTTCCCCTCGGGATTGTGACACCAGATACAAGACAAGGGACATCCGGAAAAAAAGACCACGCTTCGTATGCCTGGGCCGTCATCCAGGGAATTCTGTTTTATGGAGAATATAAGGCCGCGTTTCTCCTTATTTTTCTGCTGATGATTCATGGCGAAACTGGATTATACACCTAGATAGCAAACTGCGTCCTGGCTATGAGCTCTTTTTGAATTTCCGGGTTGAGATCGACAAAATAGGCGTTGTAGCCTGAAATCCTGACCAAGAGATATGGATATTTTTCAGGATGAGCCATTGCATCCTTCAGGGTTTCTGTGTTCACCACGTTGAACTGTATCTGCATCCCGCCGAGATCGAAATAGGTCCTGACGTAGGCTGCCATCCTTTCTATGATGTCTTTTCTCGGTTCATCCGGCCTGAAGTCGAGCTTGACATTGAATGCCAGGTTGTTGTCCATGGATTCAGGATCGAGGGACGCAACAGCCTTGATATTGTCGGTGAACGCTGCTGAAGCCCTTGGATTGGGGGTCAGCCCCGGGGTGAAGGCCTCGTATGCAAGCCGTCCTGATGGCAGCGCGCCTGACAGGTTGCCATAGGCAACGTGCTGGGACATGGACCAGAATCCCACTGTGTAAGGCCCGCCCCTGTAATTTTTGTGTCTGCGCCATAGTCTGGCCACGGTCTTTGCGATCCTGTCGGCCATTTCCGAGGCTTCGGGATCTCCGGACCCGAAAAGGGGAACCTTGTTTTTGACCATTGCAAAGAGCGCAGGATCGTTTTCAAAATTCGTCTCGAGCGCTTTTTTCACCCGTGATAGAGTCACCTTTTTTTCGTCATAGACCAGTTTTTTTATAACCATCATGGAGTCTGTGACATCTGCAAGCCCGATATTGGACGTGCCCGAGCTGTTGTACCTGGCCCCTCCGAAGACCACATCTTTTGCATTCTCGATGCAGCCGTCCATGAGAGCGGAAAGAAGCGGGGTGGGCCTGTATTCCTGGTGGGCTTTTCCACAGAGGTTGTTGAGTTCCACGGCCTGGTCTATTATAAATGCCTGCTGCTTTTCCCATGCGCTGAAAAATGATTCGAAATCAGGAAAATTCTCCTGGATGTCCGGATCCCCTGTTTTTGGCCCGATATCCATCCGCATCAGGGGATGTGTGCCGTTATGGAATGTCATCTCCATGGCGGCCACCATGTTGTGCAGGATGGATCCGGTATGCCCGAAATGTTTCCCGCAAATGGACGGTTCTACACATCCGGTTGCGCCCCAGTCTCTTATGGCCTCTTGCGGATATCCATGCCGGGCCAGAGCCTTGAAGACCGCCACGTCGTTTTGCATGATCGGTGTGGCCGCTGTGACCAGGTTCACCTCGCAAAGTCTTTTCAGGTATTGCATGCTGTTGATACCGGGATGGAACCTGGCGTTTATGTTGGCATCGCGTATGGCCAGCATTTCCGTTACCTTGAGAAAGATGTATGTCATGTCGCATACCGCGTCTTTGCCGTCCGGGGTTATCCCCCCGAGGGTTATGGCCTGGGTGGACGAGGCTCCGCCGAACAGGTAGTTCCCGATGTCCGGCAGAAGCGGCATATGGTCGCACAGGCGCAGATACAGGCAGCCTATCAGTTCTATGGCATGTTTTATGTAATCTTCCTTTTGCTTTTGTGTTTTACAGGCAGCCATTCCTGCTTCAAAATAAGGCTGGAAAAGGGTGTCGAGCCTTCCAAGGGACAGGCCGGTATTTGTGTTCTCCATGTTCAGGGCAATCCATGTTATCCAGACGGCATTGACGGCTTCATCCAGGTCCCTGGCCGGATGCCTTGGAATGTTCTGGCATATCCCGGCAAGCCGTAAGAGCTCTTTTCTCCGCTCCGGCGTGCCCGCCTTTTCAGCTTCTTGCGCGGCTTTCCTGGAAAGATTTTGCGAATAGGCCTCAAGCCCCTCGAGCACATGGCGCATGGCCGTAAGTGTAATCCTTTGATCCCTGGTTGTTTCGGGATTTGTTATCCGTGCTTCGATCCTTTTTTTAATCCCTTCTGTCCCTCCGGTGAGGATGGCTGCGAAATCAGGTATGGTGTGGGAAATCCCCACGGTTTTCCATACGAAGTAGGCCACGAACCTTTCATCTATCTGCTGGCACAGGGGATAGCCGAACCTGGTGCGGACGTATTCCCTGAAATTGCGGTTCATCCAGTATGGGAATACCTCCTTGTGGAGTATGTCGGCGTCTTTCGGGTCACATTTGAACGGGTTTAGGATCCTGTCTGCTGATGAGCCTAGCTCCCCCCAGATCATGGTTCCGTGGCCGTCTGGATACAAAAAGACTCCTTTGGTTTTTGTGGTGCTTGTGCCTGCCAGAAGATCCCCGTCAGCGATGATCGGTCTTTTTTCCTCCAGGAGATGGCGAAGAGCAAGGCCCTGTCTCAGCACCGGGTTCCAGGGTTTGCCCTCCTTGTCCTTTTCAAAGCCGTGTTCCTTGAACCACCGGGTAAGGATCAGGGGGCGTTCTACACATATCTCACAAGTGGCCCTGAAATGGGTTTCCCTGAGCCTGGCAAGCCTGGGGAAGTCCCCGAGATCCATTTCAGGCAGGTAAGGATCAGAAAGAAACTTGACCCCCGGATCTGCGTCCTTTTGGCCTGACAAGTGGACAAGCTTTCTTTTTTCGAGGTTTTGTGCCGCATCCGGCAATGTGGGAATACGCCTGCGGCGTCTGATTTCCTTTCGTTTTTCCCATGCAAGCATCTTTTTGTGAACAGGGCCGAGCACAAGTGATATAAGGTAGTTGAAAAGCTGTAGAGCAGCCAGGTTGCCCGAGACGGTCATCTTGTTTTCAAGCAGGAGTATCAGGATTTCGTTGGGGGTGCTTCTGGCTATTTCAGAAAGTAATTCTTTTTGTTCCAGGATCATAACAACGTCGGCATCATCAGGAATCCCCTGAAGCGCGTATGCTTTCCCATTTTTGAAGCGCAGTCCCTGGGCAACGGTGTTGTCTTTTGTCTTTATTCCGACGCAAAGGTCGATCCAACCGGAGTCGGTTTCAAGGTATCGCTTCAGGCCGGGCCTGAGATTGTACTGCAGAGCAAAGGCGAAAAGTGCGGCATGGGTCAAAAGGTTTGCGCTTCGGTTCTTTGGCAAAGCCTTTGGGATGGTCTTGTGTCCTTGCACCTGGCCTTTCATGGTGTTTTTTGCGGTGGAAAAAAGAAACAAAGGGCTGGCGCGAAAAAGACGGTTCAATCCCATGGCGGCCTCCAATCATTTGATGGTCTTTTTAAAAAAAACAATCCTGCAGCGTCCCGCACCACGGGGAAACTATGTTACATCCCCCCCCATGTAGGTACCTGGTGAAAACGGTTTGGAGCCTGACTCTTTTTTCCGGTCAGTTTCAGTAAAAACAAGCCGTTTATGTTTCAATTTGTTTCAGATTTAACTGTACCGACGTCGGTACAGTTAAATCTTGCTGAAAAACACCTCCTGGGGCGGGGTGAAAAACGGCCATGCTTTCATGCCCTGGGGTAGTTGCCGGCAAAGCAAAACGGCGTGCGGGAAAACGCTGTTTTCCGTCATGGATTAAGGGTAGATTCAATGATCGTTTTTGTCCCACAAGGCGCTTGAGGCTTCTTTCCCCCTGGCGCAATCGGGAGCGTCTGGAACAAAGGGTTGTATCAAGTCATTGACCATTCGTTCGATAAAGCGATCCGTATCAGGGTCGACTTCCTGGAGAACACGGCTGTTTATCAGGGAAACCGCTCCGTGGAGGGCGGTCCATAGCTGTAAGGTTCTGAAGCCCGGATTTTCCCTTTTTTCCGGCGGCAGCTTGCTGTAAGCCTCTGAAATTGTCCTTGCTGCTGCCTCGGCAACCAGGAGGGCGGTCTGCTTTTCCTCTTCGGCTGCTGGTTCGAGCGAAGTGCCAATATAGTCGGCATATTTCGGGGTATTCCTGGTGAACATGATCTCGTACTGGTCTGGATAGGTTATACCGAAATCGATGTATGTCTTTATCATGGCCCTGATTCTGTTGACTGGCTCGTCTTCCTTTTTTTCTATCTCCCTGAAACGGGCGCCAAGGACCTCAAATCCCCTTTTCTGGATGGAGAGATAAATTTCATCCTTGTTCTTGTAATACCGGTAAATATTGGGCGCACTCATCCCTATGCGGGAGGCTATCTTTCTCATTGACAGGGAAGCAAATCCCTCCATGTATATTATCTTCAGAGCTGCATCGAGTATTCGGTTTCGTGTCTGGTCGATAACTTTCTGGCTCAGTCTCGGTCTGGGCATTTTTTCACCTTTCTTTTATGATTTTCATGGGTTATGATTATAAATTTAGCTGATTATTCTTGCATCGTATTGCCCGGATTGGGTTTAAAAGCCAATGCGGTAAAGCTGAATACCCCTGTTTGTTTACAGCGACACCTTGCAGGAGGAACGCTGTATTATTTTGATCTTCGAGCTGAAATCAGTGGGGTGAGAATAAATATTTAGTTTAGCAAACATCGTTATCTTTATATGGCTTGAGTGTCAAGAGAAAAAACGATTTTATTGCAAGATTTTGTCATTTTGTAGCTGGCTTCTCCCGGTCATACAACTGCTGGGAACTCCCGGTTTTTTATACAATGCTGGCTTTTTTGAATAAACTTATACATCAGGAAGATGGAGGTTGAGCAGATGAGACTTGTTATAGTTGGCGGTGTCGCTGGCGGAGCCACGGCGGCGGCCCGCGCGAGGCGGTTGAACGAGGACGCAGAGATTATCGTGTTTGAAAGAGGCGAATATATCTCATATGCAAATTGCGGACTTCCCTATTATATAGGCGGATTCATAAAGTCCCAGGATGACCTTCTCGTAGCCACTCCCGAACTCTTTTGGGACCGTTACCGCATAGAAGTAAGGCTGAAATCCGAGGTTACGGCCATAGATCCAAAGAAAAAGACGGTTTGCGCAAGGAGCCTTGCAGCCGGTACCGAGGAGATCGTTACATATGACAAGCTGATCCTTTCGCCTGGCGCAGCTCCGGTGCGACCACCAATACCGGGGATCAGTGACGTGAAAAATATTTTCTACCTCCGAACCGTCCCTGACAGCGAACAGATTCGCAGGATAGTGGAGCAGACCCGGGCAACCTCCGCTTTGGTTGTGGGAGGTGGATTTATCGGACTGGAGATGGCAGAGAACCTGGCGCACAAGGGCCTGGCCACGACCCTGGTGGAGAGACTCCACCAGGTGATGCCGCCGTTTGATCCTGAAATGGCGATTATCTTGTCAGAACACCTCGAGGAGAAAGGCATTGATGTGATACTCGGTGACGGGGTGGCATCATTTGCGCAGGAAGGTGAAAAAACAGTGGCCACGACTGAGTCGGGAAAGAAGTTTGAAGCAGACCTTGTGATCATGGCCATCGGTGTCAGGCCCGAGGTTGAGCTTGCCCGTGAGGCCGGGCTTGAAATAGGCGGGCTCGGCGGGATAAAGGTCCACGACACGATGCAGACATCGGATCCGGATATTTACGCTGTCGGTGATGCTGTTGAGGTCATGGACATGGTTACCGGCCTGCCCGCGTTGATACCCTTAGCCGGGCCTGCAAACAGGCAGGCGCGTATCGCGGCTGACAACGCAATGGGAAGGAGGTCGTTGTACCGTGGCACCCTTGGAACGAGCATCGTGAAAGTTTTCGATCTGACCGCAGCTGTCACCGGGGCAAATGAAAAGACCCTGAAAAGGGCGGGTATACCCTACCGTGTCAGTTATACCCACTCTCCATCCCATGCCACGTATTACCCCGGCGCAATCATGATGGCGATAAAGCTGCTTTTCGCACCCGGCAGCAGCCGGATACTCGGGGCCCAGATAGTAGGAGGACAGGGAGTTGACAAGCGGATTGACGTCATCGCAACCGCTATCATGGGGCAGATGAATGTTCACGACCTGGAGTTCCTCGAACTCGCTTATGCCCCTCCGTTCGGGTCTGCAAAGGATGCTGTGAACATAGCCGGATACGTTGCGTCGAACATCCTGAAGCGCGACGTTGAAAGCGTTGATTGGCGCGCCTTGCACCTGGAGAAGCTTGATCCTGAAAAATCAGTGGTCATAGATGTCAGGGAAAAAAGAGAGCTGGATGAATTCGGCCGGATCGAGGGAGCCTTGCATATACCCCTAAACAGCCTGAGAGACAGACTGCCCTCACTCGATCCTGACAAGGAATACATCATAGCGTGCGCCATCGGCCTGCGCGGCTACATTGCATACAGGATCATGGTGCAAAACGGGTTCAAGGCTAAAAAACTGAGCGGGGGATACACTACCTATAAAATGGCGGCAAAAGTTCCTCCAGAGGCCTTTGAACAGTCCTGATCTGTTAGGACAGAAGGGGAAACACCTTGACACTTTCTCCATTTCAGGCCGGTGCGGTGGCGAGCCTTCTTGCAGGGCTCGCCACCGGCATCGGGGCTATCCCGGTATTTTTTTTCAGGGAAATCTCAAAGGAAAAATTCAGTATACTCCTTGGGGTTTCAGCAGGCGTGATGCTTGCAGCATCATCCTTTTCTTTGATCGTGCCCGGCATAGAGATCGGGGAAAGCCTTTTTCCAGGCTTCGGTGCCTATCTCGTGGCAGCAGGTATAATATCAGGAGCGGTTTTCCTGGATCTGACCGATAAGTGCCTTCCTCATGAACATTTTGTTTCCGGTCATGAAGGGCCTGACTCCAGGCTGAGAAGGATATGGCTGTTTATCATAGCAGTGACCATACATAATTTTCCCGAGGGAATGGCCGTGGGCGTCGGTTTTGCCGCCAATGACCCCGGTGGTGCGACATCACTGGCCATGGGAATCGGTATACAAAACATTCCTGAAGGACTGGCCGTGGCCATGCCTCTTACAGGTTTGGGTTACGCACGGTGGCAGGCCGCGGGTATCGCCCTTTTGTCAGGTCTTGTGGAACCTGTTGGTGGGATACTCGGAGCCGGGATTGTTTCGGTTTTTCACCCGATTCTTCCGTTTGCGCTTGCTTTTGCCGCCGGGGCGATGCTTTTTGTCATAAGTGATGAAATAATTCCAGAGACCCATATGCAGGGCCGTTTCCGCCCTGCAACCTATGGGATCATGACCGGTTTCGTGATCATGATGCTGCTGGATAATCTGCTGGGCTGAAGGTATCAGAATATGCAGGAAAACCATCCTGGTCCTGGTGTTTTACAGTTTCCATGTTGTATCGCACATGGATGACGTGTATGATTGGATCGATTTCAATAGTCTGTTTGCACCGTATGAATGACCGCCCTTCGGGGCTTTCGCCCGTATGCCGTTTTGCTTTGCCGGCAGCTGACTGATATGGTTTACTGTTATCAGCCGGTTGCCTTCGCGCATCTGGCACACGGGCAAAGGCTCACGGATCCAGGTTAAAGACTTTTAGACAGGCGTTTTGTTGGAATGTCTCATTGCCGCAATTCTAATCCAGGAAAGGAGATGTATCATGGCCAAAATTCTCGTAGCGATTGACGATTCCGAACAAGCCCTGGGCCCTGTAAGGTATATTGCAAAACTGATTGACAAATCGTCGGAAATCATCCTCTTTTCTGTGATTCCTGACGTTCAGGCCATCTGCGAGATGGAGAGTCCGGAGCTGATTCCATATTTTCGTGCTCACCAGGCTGAATTCTGCAGCATGGAAGACAAGAAAAAAGAACTGGTGAAAACAAACGCTCAGAGAGCCAGGGAGATCCTTATAAGAGCCGGCTTTGGAAAAGACCGTATCGATACAAAGATCATCAAGCGTAAAAAAGGAATAGCAGCAGATATACTAGAGGAGCTGGAATCTGGCCAATACGATCTGGTGGTGGCATCCACAAAGGGTAAGGGCCAGGTCGGGGGATTTATCTTCGGGAGTGTGTCATACAAGCTCCTTGCCGGAGCTGTAAAAAGAGCCGTGCTTCTGGTTGGGGATGTGGCTGACACAGCCGGAGGGGATTCATGATAAAGACCGTAATGGTAACCGGATCCGCGGGTTTTGTCGGTGCAAGGCTGATACCAAGATTGCTCGGGGCGGGGTTCAAAGTGATAGGGATCGATCTGGCGCCCCTTGGACCTGCCACTTCGAATCCGGCGGTAACTCAGATCATAGCGGATACCACACGGCCTGGAGCATGGCAGGAGGCTGTGGCTTCGGCTGATGCGGTTATAAACCTGGCCGGGAAAAATATCTATGCAAGATGGTCAGACAAGATCAAGCAGGAGATATTGGAAAGCCGGGTCACCACGACCGAAAACATAGTTTCCGCCATACCCGAAGGGAAAGACATGGTGCTGATGTCTGCTTCCGCTGCAGGGTATTACGGCGACAGGGGAGACCAGGAGGTCGACGAGAGCTTTCCGCCTGGAGAAGATTTCCTGGCTCGTGTTTGTGTTGACTGGGAAAAAACTGCCATGGCTGCGGAGGCCAAGGGAGCCAGGGTCGTGTGCATGCGCTTCGGTCTTATCCTTGGGAACGGAGGCGCCCTGAAAGCCATGCTCCCGGCGTTCGGTCTCGGGTTGGGAGGCCCCATTGCAGGCGGGAAATTTTATATGTCATGGATCCATATCGATGACTTGATTTCTGCGATATTCTTCCTGATGGAGAACAGCCAGATCAGCGGCCCTGTTAATTTCACCTCGCCAAATCCCGTGCAAAACAAGGAATTTGTACGAAAGCTGGCGTCGGTTCTCAAAAGACCGGCATTTATCCCCATGCCCGGCCTGGCATTGAGACTTGTATTCGGCGAGCTGGGAAAGGCCATTTCCGGCAGCCAGAGGGTAATACCCAAAAAGCTGATGGATGCTGGTTTTTCTTTCAGGTATCCTATGCTCGAGGATGCTTTGAAAAGTATTCTTGCAAACTAGGGCCCGGCCGGGGAATGGCGGGCTTTCCCTGAACGCACCCGGGTTCCCTTGTCCGGGCCCAAAGACCGGAGGCAGGAAATGAACAAAAAGACCTACAATATTCCCGCTATTTCGTGCATGCATTGTGTGAATACCATTGTCCGCGAGCTTTCAGCCCTTGAAGGGGTCCTTGATGTCAGTGGGGACGCGGCTGCCAGAACCATTACTGTCGAATACGGCGATTCTGTTGACGAAAAGGATATCCTGAATCTGCTGGCCGAGATAGGTTATCCTGCCGGGCCGGCTAGTTAGCATGGCAGGGAATTTTGTAAGGTCAATGCTGACGTCATTGTAATAAGTCCGTCTGCTTCATTGCGCTTCGCCGGAAAGCGGTTTGCCGTACTTTCAGTACGCCTCGCTCCTTCCCGGCTTGCAACGCCGTGCATGTCAATAAAAGATATCATAAATACCATCAAATTGAGCGTGGAATTATGCCCGGACAGAGGATTCACATCCCGGTTATCGGGATGAGGTGTGCTGGTTGCGCTGCTGAAATCGAAAAAGAGGTGGCATCTGTGCGTGGTGTGTTGTCTGTGTCTGTCAACCCTGCAGACGATACACTCGAGGTGGAGGTGTCAAAAACCCCTCCCTTGGTTTCGGATATAATCAAGGCGGTGAAAAAGGCTGGATATAGCGTGCCCTATGAGGAGGTGGATCTTCCTGTCATAGGGATGTCATGCGTGAACTGTGCGAAAAATATCGAACGCTCCCTCGGGCGACTGCCTGGAATCGTGGACGCAAAGGTTGATTTTGCGTCGGAAAGAGCAAAAATAGCATATATCCCATCCGCGACCGGAAAGGATGACATAATTTCCGCCATACGAAAGGCAGGGTATGACGCCCTGTGGCCTTCCGGAGTTACAGGCCCTGATCCTGAAGAGGCGGCAAGGGAAGCGCATCTTGCCGACCAGAAAAAGAAGTTTTACATAGGTCTTGCCTTCACCCTGCCGTTGTTCTGCCTGAGCATGGCAAGGGATTTCGGACTTACCGGAGCCTGGGCCCACGCGTGGCAGGTGAACTGGCTCTTTTTCTTCCTGGCTACTCCTGTCCAGTTCTACACCGGTTTCGACTATTATACAGGTGGGCTGAAGAGCCTGAAAAACAGAAGCGCCAACATGGATCTTCTCGTGGCTCTTGGCTCTTCCTCCGCCTATTTTTTCTCAGTGGCTGTCCTTGTGACTCGTTCTCTTGGTGGACATGTCTATTTCGAGACATCTGCCATGATAATTACTCTGATCAGGCTGGGCAAGCTTCTCGAGGCAAGGACCAAGCATCGTACCGGCCGGGCGGTCAAGGAGCTTGTTTCGCTGCGGCCCGAGACAGCAATTCTGGTTACAGATGCCGGGAACAAGGAGGTTCCTGTATCGGATATAAAGCCCGGGGATCTCCTGCTGGTGAGGGCCGGTGACAGGGTTCCTGCTGATGGGGTGGTCGTTTCGGGCAGAGGGGCCATAGACGAGTCCATGCTGACAGGCGAGCCAATTCCCAAGGAGAAGGGCGAAAAGGATGAAGTCTATGCCGGAACCCTCAACACCGACGGGATGATCGTGATCAAGGCCACGAGGGTGGGCATGGAGACCGCCCTTTCCCATATAATAAAGATGGTCCGCGAGGCTCAATCTGCAAGACCGCGCATTCAGGCGCTGGCCGACAGGGTGGCGGCGGTTTTTGTTCCCGTGGTGTGCGGTATTGCATTATTGACGTTTGCTGCGTGGTGGGCGGTTTCAGGAGACCTGGTCTTTGCTGTGATAAGAATGACAGCCGTGCTGGTTATCGCGTGTCCTTGCGCCCTTGGTCTTGCCACTCCCACGGCGGTGATGGCGGGTACGGGCATGGCCGCCAGGAAAGGTATTCTGCTGAGAAGCGGTGATGCTGTTGAGGTGGCCGGAAAAATAGATACAGTTATATTCGACAAGACAGGAACCGTTACATTCGGGAAACCCAGGGTCACTGACGTCATCCTGGAGCCGGATTTCGGCGGAACCAAGGTTGATCTCTTGTCGATCGCGGCTGCTGCAGAAAAGGGATCAACCCATCCCGTGGCCCGGGCCATTGTCGAGGCCGCAGATCAGTACGGGGCTAATAAAGATATGCCTGTTTCTGATTTCAGATCCCAGGGCGGACTCGGGATCGAGGCGGTGGTAAACGGTGTTAATGTTCGCGTGGGTAAACCGGGATGGATTGCAACAGCAGATAGCGCAAAATATTCTAACGAGGTTTTACCACTTCAAGACGAGGGCAAGACCCTGGTGGGGGTCGAGGTTTCCGGGCGGGTTGCCGGCTGGATCGCTGCGGCCGATGTTATGCGGCCCGAGGCTCCTGATGTGGTGAAACGACTGCATGAAGAAGGTATAGAGGTGGTCTTGCTGACCGGGGACAACGAAAAGACAGCCCGGGCAGTGGGCAAAGCCATGGGAGCAGACAGGATTATAGCCGGGGTCATGCCCGGCCGGAAGGCTGATTTTGTCTCTTCGCTGAAGGATGACGGCAGGTATGTTGCAATGGTTGGCGACGGGATCAACGACGCCCCGGCCCTGGCCAGGGCTGACCTCGGCATCGCCATGGCCGGAGGCACGGATGTGGCTGTTGAAGCGGGGGACATCGTACTGGTGAATCCCAGTCTTTTATCGGTATGCGATGCGCTCGACACCGGCAAGAAGGTAATGCGGACCATACGGCAGAACCTGTTCTGGGCGTTTGGCTACAACATTATCTGCATACCCGTGGCAGCCGGACTGTTTTATTCCTTTGAATCGTTACCCTATGTTTTGCGTAACCTGCATCCCATACTCGCTGCTGCGGCAATGTCTGCAAGCAGCATAAGCGTGGTGGCAAACAGCCTGCTTCTTTACAATGATTCCATTAAAGCCTTTTTCAGATCCATGATTTTCAACAAGAAGAACACGTTGCGTTTATCAGGTAAATAACGCCGGGGCCTTGACCTGCAGGCTTGCATGTTTATTTTTTGATTTGCTGGTGTTTACCCTGGATGATGTGAGTTATTTGTCTATGCAGGCAAGGAAGTTTGCTGATCAATTCGGTTTTGCCATGCTGTTGTCAGCTTTGTGCCGGGAGCCGGGCAATGTGAAATAGCTATTGAACAAGCCTGATACAGGAGGATGTAAAAGATGAACATAGACAAGCTGGTCTTCAGGATTGCAGGTGTTTTTATTCTCGGATCAGTGATACTGGGCTGGGCTCACAGTCCTTACTGGTATCTTTTTACAGCATTTGTCGGGGCCAACATGTTCCAGGCTTCTTTCACCGGATTCTGTCCCCTGGCGATCTTGCTGAAAAAACTGGGCGTTTCATCCGGTCCCGCGTTTGAATAAGTCTTTTTGAGCAAATAAATGCAATGCCCTGACAAGCAGGAGATCATAAAGCGCCTCGAATTCCTGTATGACAGGTATAATCACAGGAAATTTGCTATAACCGATCCCGTGGTATGCATTTACGGGTTTGGGGATCCCCTTGACCGTGAGATTGCGGCGTTTATAGCTTCAAGCCTCGCCTATGGCAGGGTGGCACAGATTCAAAAAAGCACAAGTTTCGTATTTTCCAGGATGGGTAACAGCCTTTCTGGTTACGTCAGGGACACCTCCTTTGCCAGACTCGAGGCTGATTTTTCCGGTTTTGCCCACAGGTTTGCAAACAACAGGCATTTAGCGGCCCTTCTTTATGGTGTTAAAGGGGTCATTGAGGAGTTCGGATCACTCGGAGCGTGTGTTGCGGCCGGTGATTCAGAGGATGATACTTCCATATATTCATCCATGAAATTTTTTTGTTCCAGGATCCGGGATCATGCGGCCCCGCATGATCCCGGCCACCTGCTTGCCATGCCTGAGAAGGGCAGCGCGTGCAAGAGGCTTTGCCTGTTATACAGGTGGATGGTCAGGAAGGATGAGATAGATTGCGGAATATGGGATGGTATCGATTGCTCCAAGCTCTTGATCCCGCTCGACGTCCACATGTTCCGGCTTTCACGAAGGCTTGGGTTCACCCGCAGGAAGTCTCCCTCAATGGTTGCGGCCATCGAGATCACCAGGGGGTTTGCAGAACTGAATCCTTCTGATCCGGTTAAATATGATTTTGCTCTTTCCCGAATCGGAATTACAGGGGATAAGGATGCGGATCATTTTCTTTTCGGGGGGAAAATGTTAGTTATGAGCAAAGAGTCTGAAAATTGACTTGGTAAAATATCGTATCCCATATTCAATACTATAAGAGTACGTTGAGCTACTTCGCGGCAAAGCGCAACGCAGCAGACAGACTTTTTACGGAGCCGTCAAAAATAATCTTGACATATTTCAGACAGACTATTATCTGGAGCAACTAACCATTCAGGTGCTCGAAAGAGCCTAACAGGGAACCCCGTGTGAATCGGGGACGGGCCCGCCGCTGTGATCGGGGACGAAAGCCGTAATATGCCACTGTGAATTTTTTCATGGGAAGGCGCGGCAAGTAGGTTGATCCGTAAGTCAGAAGACCTGCCTGGATGGGAGGCATAGCCTTCG
>CAYVIE010000048.1:0-18108 GCA_964451355.1 uncultured Desulfobacteraceae bacterium | reverse complement strand
TACCGTGAAGCATCCATGGTCCGTGGGTGAAAAACAGCCCTGTGTCCATGCTCGGAGTGACCTCTGTCATTCATTGAGGTTTATGTGAATAACTTTATGCAAATAACTTCTTGACAAAGATAAAAATATTTCATAGCACATCAGAGAATAACCATAATCCCTTTTAAAAGAAAGAAATCAATGGATAATTTTTTTGCCATTATCGACCGGAATAATCACTTGCGACTTAGTGTATATGTAGTCGTAAACGGGAATATAATAATTATTCCCAGCGGGATAACAGCGGGTTGATAATGGCTAAAAGAGACAGTTAACTCCATAAAAACTCAAGCAAAACCGTTATCGGCCCGAAACAAAAGCTGATAACGGTTTTCTTTTTTTCGGATCAACCAAATTAACCCGGGCATGGTGCGCATGGCCAACAATATAAATGATTATCTCGTAAACATTCAGATTGGCTGCAATCATGAATGTTTATCAGTCCATACTATAAGTTTATCAGTTCATAATATAAATAGACTCATGAATAAATAGGCTCATGACAAAAACAAGAACCGGATCCATGGAGGGATATTCATGAAAAGCGACCAGGCAAAAAAAGGAATTGAACGGGCTCCCCACCGCTCCTTGTTAAAGGCCATCGGTTACACTGAGCGTGAGATCAAAAGGCCGTTGATAGGAATTGCAAACTCGGCCAACACCATAATTCCGGGCCATGTGCATCTCAACCAGATAGCGGATGCTGTAAAGGCCGGTATATATATGGCGGGCGGCACTCCCGTGGAATTCGGTGTCATAGGTGTCTGTGACGGAATCGCCATGAACCATACCGGAATGAAATATTCTCTTGCAAGCCGCGAGCTGATAGCGGATTCAATAGAAGTGATGGCTATAGCCCATGCGTTTGACGCTCTTGTCATGATTCCCAACTGTGACAAAATAATCCCAGGAATGCTTATGGCGGCAGCAAGGCTCGACATTCCAACCATCTTTATAAGTGGCGGCCCCATGCTGGCTGGAAGAGATCCGGAAAATCCGAAAAATAAGATCGATTTGATAACGGTTTTTGAAGCAGTGGGAAAGGTGCGTTCAGGGACCATGAGCGAGAATGATCTCACCGCCATTGAAGACGCTGCTTGCCCTACCTGTGGGTCTTGCGCGGGCATGTTCACCGCTAACTCCATGAACTGCCTGACCGAGGCCATAGGGTTAGGACTGCCGGGAAACGGAACAATACCTGCTGTAATGTCTGCTCGTTACAGGCTTGCCAAAGAAGCCGGAATCCAGATAATGGATCTGTTAGAAAAGAATATCAAGCCTTCTGATATACTTACCGAAAAGGCTTTTGAAAACGCTCTGTCGGTTGATATGGCGTTGGGATGTTCTACAAATACCGTTCTTCACCTTGCGGCTCTGGCCAGGGAAGTTGGCCGGCCCATTGCTCTTGAAGCCATCAACAGCGTAAGCGAAAAAACTCCACACCTGTGCTCACTGAGCCCTGCCGGGCCTCATCACATAGAGGATTTATGCTATGCCGGAGGAATAGGTGCAGTAATGAAGACCCTGGCTCAAGGAGGACTCATAAACACGGATTGCCTGACCGTAACAGGCAAAACCGTGGCTGAGAACATTAATCCATGTAGTGTGATTGACAGGGAAGTCATACGACCTCTTGATAACCCTTATCACAAGGAAGGAGGGCTTGCCGTGCTGTTCGGAAATCTCGCACCGAACGGCTGTGTGGTAAAACAATCAGCCGTTGTGGATAAAATGCTCAAACATACCGGACCCGCCCGCGTTTTTGATTCCGAAGAAGAGGCAACGAAAGCCATTCTCGAAGGCAAAATCAACATAGGAGATGTTGTTGTAATACGTTACGAAGGGCCAAAAGGCGGACCCGGCATGAGGGAAATGCTTACTCCCACTTCAGCCATCGCGGGAATGGGGCTAGACGCTGATGTAGCCCTTATTACTGACGGCAGGTTTTCAGGCGGTACACGGGGTGCAGCCATAGGACATGTTTCTCCCGAAGCAATGGAAGGCGGGCCTATCGCGGCGATAAAGGAAGGAGACATGATAGAAATAGATATTCCCGGGAAATCAATACGCATAGACCTAACCGATGAGGAGATCAACAATCGCCTTGCGGGCTGGACTCCCCCCGAGCCTAAGATAAAAAGCGGTTACATGGCAAGATATGCAAAGATGGTGTCATCGGCTGACAAAGGAGCTGTTTACTTGTAAATCCTCCAAAGGATGGTCATCAACAATTTAATGCGGCCAAGCCATTTTTGCTTTAATCAAACACTAAAACAAAATCGAATGAGGACCGTATGAAAAAGAAAGGAGCAGAAATATTCATAGAGATCTTAAAGGAGGAAGGAGTCAAAGACATCTTCGGATATCCCGGGGGTGCCGTCCTTGACATATATGACGCTCTCATGGACTCGGGCATAAATCATTACCTTGTGCGCCATGAACAGGGAGCTGTACACGCAGCAGACGGTTATGCCAGGGCATCAGGAAAAACAGGTGTCGCCCTTGTCACATCCGGGCCAGGCGCTACGAATACTGTGACTGGAATAGCATCAGCCTACATGGACTCAATCCCGGTCGTTGTATTCACCGGGCAGGTTCCCACCAAACTCATAGGAAATGATGCATTCCAGGAAGTCGATATTGTGGGAATCACCAGACCATGCACAAAACACAATTACCTTGTCAAGGATGTCAAGGATCTGGCCAGAGTAATCAAGGAAGCCTTTTACATAGCACGATCTGGAAGACCCGGTCCGGTACTTGTGGATCTGCCCAAGGATGTGATAAACGCAACAACAACAACATACAAACCGCCGGGCGAAGTCAGGATGCGTACCTACAATCCTACCTATGATCCGAATCCCAGGCAACTGGCGAAGATCATTGACTTAATAGGAAAATCTGAAAGGCCGGTTATTTTTTCCGGCGGTGGTGTCAACCTTTCGAAAGCCCATAAAGAATTGACCGCTTTTGCCAGAAAAACCAACATTCCGGTCACAAGTTCACTGATGGGCCTCGGGAGTTTTCCGGGGACTGACCCGCTATGGCTAGGGATGCTCGGAATGCATGGCACCTATCGTGCCAATATGGCTATCTCCGAATGCGATCTCCTGATAGCAATCGGAGTCAGGTTCGATGATAGAGTAACCGGTAAGATCGATGAATTCGCGCCTTATGCAAAAATTGTACAAATTGACATAGACCCGACATCAATACAGAAAAATGTTCCGGTAACTGTCCCTGTGGTTGGAGATTGCAAGATAACTCTTGGCAAACTCAACGAAATGTTAAACGATATAGATATCGGCGATCCTGAAACTACCCGAAAAGAATGGCTTGCAAGGATAGAAAAATGGAAAGCCGAAACCCCACTACGGTACAATCAAAACGGCAACAAGATAAAACCGCAGTTCGTGGTCGAGAAGCTATACGAACTGACAAATGGGGATGCGATCATAACCACAGAAGTCGGCCAGAACCAGATGTGGGCCGCGCAGTTCTATAAGTTCAAGGAACCGGGTCAATTCATCACTTCCGGAGGACTTGGTGTCATGGGCTTTGGTTTTCCCGCGGCCATCGGGGCACAGGTGGGAGCACCCGGGAGGCTTGTTGTAGATATCGCTGGTGATGGATCGATTCAGATGAATATACAGGAATTATCAACAGCAGTGCAGTACGGACTGCCAGTAAAGGTGGTAATTCTTAACAATGGTTTTCTGGGAATGGTCAGACAGTGGCAAGAACTCTTCTATTCGAAAAGATATGCTTCCACAAAGTTCGAGCATCAACCCGATTTTGTAAAGCTGGCAGAAGCTTATGGTGCTGAGGGATTCAGGGCCACAAGGCCGGATGAGGTCGAAAAGGTCCTGCTAAAAGGGCTTAAAAGCAAAAAACCGGTCTTCATGGATTTCCATGTAGAAGCTGAAGAGAATGTATATCCCATGGTGCCGGCAGGTGCGCCCATACGCAACATGCTCCTCGTCTAAATAATGCAAAGTTTAACCGAAACAACAAGAACAAGGTGAAGATATCATGGGTGAACGCAAACATCTGTTATCAATACTTGTGGATAACGAACCCGGTGTGCTTTCGAGAATAACCGGCCTTTTTTCAGGGCGAGGCTACAACATTGAAAGCCTATGCGTTGCCGCAACAACCGACCCTAAAATTTCCCGGATAACCATGGTAACCAAGGGGAGCCCCATGATCATTGAACAGATCAACAAACAGTTAAACAAGTTGATCAACGTGATCAAGGTGGTCGACCTTACTAAAAAAGACTATGTGCAGCGTGAACTTGCTCTTGTCAAAGTCAATGCTAAATCGGAAAACAGGGCTGAGATATTACGTACAACAGATATATTCAGGGCCCAGGTCGTTGACGTCAGCCAGGAGCATTTTACAATAATGGTTACCGGTGATCCTGAAAAGATAGAAGCAATGCTTAGGCTGTTAAAGCCGTTTGGGATAAGGGAAACCGCAAGAACAGGTTGTATAGCCCTGCAAAGGGAGAAATAAAAATCAGAGCGGATATACCACATTGTTTCTTTATGCTAAGTATAGCAAGGCGGTTTTAAACGCCATATATTTTATCTTTGGAGTATCTCAATAAATTCAGAAAAGTTATAAAACTATGTTGTAATTCTACAAAAACGGCAAGGAGGAAACCAGATGGCTAAAATCGATTTTGGCGGGGTCATAGAAGAAGTTGTTACAAGAGAGGAATTCCCCATTGAAAAGGCGAAAGAGATACTAAAAAATGAAACCATAGCTGTTCTCGGTTACGGGGTCCAAGGTCCGGCCCAGGCACTTAACCTGAGGGATAATGGTATTGATGTTATAATAGGTCAGCTTGAAGGCGATGAGTACTGGGAAAAGGCGATAGCCGACGGGTTCGTACCGGGTGAAACCCTCTTTCCTATTAAAGAAGCCGCCCAAAAAGGAACCATAATCATGGAACTTCTTTCTGATGCCGGTCAGGTTGCCACATGGCCCATCGTAAAGGAATGCCTGAACGAAGGAGACGCTTTGTATTTCTCGCATGGATTTTCCATTGTCTACAAAGACCAGACAGGAGTTATCCCTCCGGAATTCGTAGACGTAATCATGGTTGCTCCCAAGGGTTCCGGAACGAGCGTAAGGCGTAATTTCCTTGAAGGAAGCGGGATTAACTCCAGCTTTGCTGTTTACCAGGACTATACAGGCAGAGCCAAGGAACGTTGCATTGCACTCGGTATCGCCATAGGATCGGGCTATCTGTTTCCAACAACATTCCAGAAGGAGGTATTCAGCGACCTTACCGGTGAAAGAGGGGTTCTGATGGGATGTCTTGCTGGTGTAATGGAGGCCCAATATAATACGCTGCGAAAACACGGCCATAGCCCTAGCGAAGCATTCAATGAAACCGTTGAAGAGCTGACACAGAGCCTTATCAGGCTGGTTGATGAAAACGGCATGGATTGGATGTTCTCAAACTGCAGTACAACTGCTCAAAGGGGAGCACTTGACTGGGCGCCCAGGTTCAGGGATGCCGTACTCCCTTTGTTTGAGGAACTCTATGAAAGTGTTGCCACAGGGAAAGAGACCAAAAGGGTGCTTGAAGCCAACAGCGCTCCTGATTACAAGGAAAAGCTTAACAAGGAGCTCGAGGCTATACGTAATTCCGAGATGTGGCGTGCGGGAGCCGCTGTACGTTCTCTTCGGCCTGGCAGGCAGAAGAAGAAACCCGAATAGAATTTTTCATTAAAAATTCTATTTCACGTGACAGTTATCAAGCAATTCGGCACCCGGCGTCTCCGTACAAGGAGTCGACCGGGTGTCGGCATTGAAAAGGGTGTAATATATATCTATCAGGCACTCGCCTAACGTGCCGGGAAAGAATAAATAAAATTAAAATCCGGTCATGGCTTTTTCCAATGAAGCATAACTTGCCGGATCAAAAAATCATGCCATACAAAAGAGGGAAAAATGCAGTCTATCATGCTTTATGATACGACCTTGCGAGATGGTACCCAAGGTGAAAAAATCAGCTTTTCAGTGCAAGACAAAATCAAAATAACAAAAAAATTGGACGACCTTGGTGTACATTACATAGAAGGGGGATGGCCGGGAGCCAATAAGCGTGACTGGGAATTTTTCCAGGCTGCTTCTTCGCTGGATCTGAAAAACGCAAAACTTGCTGCCTTTGGTTCCACTCATAAAAAGGGGATCAAGGCAGAGGACTGCCCCCATCTGAACGCCATTATCGAAAGCAAGGCTCCAGCCGGTACCATATTCGGAAAAACCTGGGATCTGCACGTCAGGAAAGTATTAGGGGCAACCCTTGAAGAAAATCTGGACCTGATCAGGGAATCTGTTGAATATCTCAAGGCAAACAAGATCGAGGTCCATTACGATGCCGAACACTTTTTTGACGGTTACAAGGATAATCCAGAATATGCAAAAAAAACAATTCTGGCGGCACTTGAAGGCGGTGCCCATGCCATTGTCCTTTGTGATACCAACGGCGGCACTCTTCCCCATGAGCTTGAGCCTATAGTTGCCGGCATCAGGAAACTGATGGACAATAACGGCGGGAAAGATGTTTTGCTGGGAATCCACACACATAACGATTCCTCAATGGCGGTTGCAAACAGCATAGCTGCAGTCAGGGCCGGTGCCTGTATCGTTCAGGGCACCATAAACGGATATGGTGAACGCTGCGGTAACGCTGACCTGTGCTCAATTATTCCCATACTCAAGGTGAAAATGGGATATGATTGTATATCTTATGAAAACTTGCGCAAATTAAGAAGGATATCGCTTTTTGTAAGCGAAACTGCAAACATGACTCCACAAAACAACAGACCGTTTGTGGGAAAAAGCGCATTCGCCCACAAAGGCGGGGTACATGTCCACGCAATTCTGAAGGATCCGAGAGCATATGAGCATATGAATCCTGAACTTGTTGGGAATCGAAGGCGTGTTGTAATATCAGACCTGGGAGGCAAAAGCAACATTGAGTACAAGGTTCGGGAAATGGGGATCTCCCTTGAAGAAAATGGAATAGATACAAAAAAAGTCATCGAAGAGGTAAAGCGCCTTGAAAACGAGGGATACAGATTTGAGGATGCTGATGCTTCGTTCCAGATATTAATAGAAAAAATTTCCGGGCAATTCGTTCCCGCCTTTGACCTGCTCTCTTTCAGGGTTACTGTGGAGAAAGACAAAAATGATGAATGCCACTCTCATGCTATAATAAAAATACGGGTAAACGGTAGAGAGGAGATCACGGCGGCCGAAGGTGAAGGGCCAGTAAGCGCTTTGGACAACGCCTTGCGCAAAGCCCTAACCCTTGCATACCCCGATGTTCTTGATCCCGTCCACCTGGTGGACTTCAAAGTCAGGGTAATAGACGGGCGAGCCGGGACCGCCGCAAGGGTCAGGGTGTTGATCGAATCAAGAGATGAAGAGAATATATGGACAACATCAGGAGTCTCCAAGGATATCATAGAGGCAAGCTGGCAGGCTCTTGCAGACAGTTTCCATTATAAATTCGCCCTTGAAAAGAAAAAAGGGACAATATCTGCTAAAAGCAAACATTGAAGTTGTTGCCGGAAACATATTAACCGGCATGGTTGGCCCAAAGAGCCCAAAAACATTAGTGGGCATCATGTGATCATGTAAATATTCAGCAAGAAATTATTTTATTCCAGCTATGGAAACGGAGCGGCAAGATGGCTAAAGAAAAACTCTATATTTTTGATACAACCCTTAGGGATGGCGAGCAATCTCCGGGTGCCAGCATGAACACCCCCGAAAAAGTGAGGATAGCAACCCAGCTTGAAAAACTGGGTGTTGATATTATTGAGGCGGGTTTCCCCGCAGCGTCAGAAGGAGATTTTGAAGCGGTAGCAGAAGTTGCAAAAAGGGTGAGTCATGCAGAAGTGGCGGCTTTGGCCAGAGCCTCGGTCCAGGACATAGACCGTGCCTGGAAGGCTGTTTCGCATGCAGCTAAGCCACGCATCCATACCTTCATTGCGACATCAGAGATTCACATGAAACATAAGCTCAGGATGGATCGCAAAGAAGTTATTGAAAGTGCTGTCAACGCTGTCAAGTATGCTCGTACCTTCATTGACAACATTGAGTTTTCGGCTGAAGACGCCTCAAGAAGCGACCCGGATTTTCTCTGCGAAATTTTTTCCGCGGTCATTGACGCCGGGGCAAAGGTTATCAATATCCCGGATACTGTCGGTTATGCCGTACCCGATGAATTCGGCAGACTGGTAGCTTATGTGAAGAAAAACACCAGCAATATCGATAAAGCCATTATCTCGGTACATTGCCATAACGACCTGGGACTTGCTACGGCAAATACGATTGCAGCGATCAAGGCCGGTGCCAGACAGGCCGAGGTCACCGTTAACGGTATCGGTGAACGGGCTGGCAACGCGTCCCTGGAAGAAGTGGTTATGGCCATAAACACCAGGCCTACGATTGTTGATGTTACAACCGGGATTCAGACACGTTACATATATTCTGCAAGCCGACTCGTCAGCATGATAACCGGGATGATGGTACAGCCCAACAAGGCCATTGTGGGGGCAAACGCATTTGCTCATGAAGCCGGTATTCACCAGGACGGGGTTCTGAAAAACCCCATGACCTACGAAATAATGAAGCCGGAAACCATAGGGATAAACCAGAACCGCCTCGTTCTGGGAAAGCACTCCGGGCGGCATGCTCTGGCACGCCAGCTCAAGGCCATGGGATACGACCTGTCTGATTCAGAGCTGAAGAGTGTATTTAAAAAATTCAAAGAGCTTGCTGACAAGAAAAAAAGTGTGACAAACGAAGACCTAGAGGCGATAGTCAACGAGGAGGTACTCAGGACCGCTGACATTTACAATCTCGAATACCTCCATGTAAACTGTGGAACCACGGTTATGCCTACAGCAACTGTCAAAATGACCATAAACGGCAATGAAGTCATATGCACTGGAAGGGGAAATGGCCCAATAGACGCTGTATTCAACGCCATAACCGAATTGACACAGACAAAGGCCACCTTGCTGCGTTTCTCCATTAATGCTTTAACAGGAGGAACCGACGCACAGGGCGAAGTCACTGTGAGGCTCAAAGAGGGTGATTTTATAGCCTTGGGCAGGGGGGCTGATCCTGATATTATTACAGCAAGCGCTTATGCTTATATCAATGGACTGAACCGGATGGAATACCTGAAGCAAAATCCACCATACCAGATGATGGGCCTGTAATTACAGCGGCATTAAACAACTTACCAATCTGTTGTCGATACACTGAGTTTTTTGCCTCCCTTCCCTGGATAAAAGAGGGGGCTTGTCGCCCCCTCTTTAAACTCATTCGATGATCCTTAACTTCTACTCCACTATAATAAATTTTGCACGCCTGTTTTTCTTCCAAGCCTCAAGAGTATGCCTGGGATCCAAGGGATTCTTCTCGCCCATGGGGACAATGGTGATACGTGATGCCTCGACTCCCGCATTACTGAGATACTTCTTTATCGCCTTGCCCCGCTGTTCTGACAGCCATAAATTATACGCCTCAGGGCCCCTTTCATCAGTATAAACCTCTATTTTCACCTTAATGCCGGGATGCTTTTTCAAAAACTCGGCCTTCTTTGCAAGAGTCTTCATTGCTGATTTCGAGAGGACCGCTTCATCAAAACCGAAAAACACCAACTCGTTTTCAAACTCGGCCTTCTGCTTTGCTGTTAATCCCTCCGGGGCTGCGGCAACTTTTGTTTCAGCCTCTTTTGCCTTTATGGCGGCTTCTTTTTTAGCTCTTTGCGCTGCTGCTTCCATTGCCGCCTTTTTCGCAGCCTCTTGTGCTGCGGCTTTCCGTGCAGCCTCTTGTGCTGCAGCTTTCCGAGCTGCTTCCTCTGCCGCGGCTTTCCGAGCTGCTTCCTCTGCTGCAGCTTTACGCGCCGCTTCCTCTGCCGCGGCTTTTGCAGCCGCTTCAGCCGCGGCTCTCTTTGCGGCTTCTGCCTTGGCTATACGCTCCGCTTCCAGGGCCGCGGCCTTTTTCTCGGCCTCCTTCCTGGCTGCTTCTTCTGCTGCTGCCTTGGCCTGGGCAAGACGCTGGGCTTCTTTTTCTGCGGCTGCCTTTGCAGCTTCCTCAGCTTCTGCCACCTTCTTTTCGGCAATCTGGCTGACAGCGACCCTGACATCTCCCGCAAGCATCGCTGTTCGCAGGTTGGAATCTGCTGGATATTCATCATTCAACCAGATTCCGAAAAAAGCCTTTTTGAAATCAAGTCCTGGAATCGTGCCAAGAAGCTTGCCGTTCTTTATAACCTGCATTCCTGAGCCAGGTAAGTATTTGAATTCATAAATATCCCCTTCCTTGAACCCCTCCTCCTTGGGGAAAAAAGACTTGAGTTTACTGTATCTCTCTTTGAGGGGTTCAAAAGAATCGCCAGTAGCCCGTGTGGAATTTCTCATCCCATTGTATAGAGCCCGTAAAAACATCCCGTACCCTACATCATCTATAAGCTCCAGCCTTATGGCCATGGGTTCGTCGGCAGCCATGATCTTGTTGCCATCAGTCTCAGCATGAGTCAGATAAAGACCTCCGACATAAGGTTTGATAAAAAGAACCTTTCTGATCCCCACTCCATTTAAAACCACGGTATAAGGCCCCACCTTCAGTGTCTCTGGCATATCCACACCATTGTATTCCCGGGCCGAAACGAACGGAACCGCCAAAAGGATCAATAAAACCGAGATCAATAGTTTCCTGGTCATGGCTCACTCCTTGGTTGATGTTTTTATGAACAGACGAGCGTTTAAAACAATAAACCCGAATCAAGAAAATAACATGAAATCATATTTTTTTTCCAGATAATTCTGCAATTAAATTAAATGACAAGAGTATTTATCAAATCAGTTATTTTTTTTACACCATGCCAATCCATGTAAGAACAGATTCCATCGATTATCTTTATGGCAGATGATGGATCCCTGAATGTCGCAGTTCCCACCTGTATCGCGGATGCTCCTGTTATCAGAAACTCGAGCGCATCCTTGGCTTCCATTATCCCGCCTATCCCTATAACAGGTATCGATACAACCTGTAGAACCTCCCAGACCATCCTGAGCGCTATCGGCCTGATTGCAGGCCCTGAAAGGCCGCCGGTGACATTTGCAAGACAAGGTTTCCTTTCGTGTATATCAACAGCCATTCCTGTAATCGTATTTATCAATGAAACAGCATCAGCTCCTGCTTTTTCCACCGATCTGGCTATATCTGCTATCGAGGTCACATTGGGGGTGAGCTTTGCAATCAAAGGCTTGTCACAGGCATGACGAACCGCTCTCACAACCCTGAAGGCCATGCCTGGATCTGTTCCAAAGGCCATACCGCCAGCTTTTACATTGGGACATGAAATATTGATCTCCACAGCATCTATACCATCGGTCCGCGCTGCTATACGGGCAACAGCCTCGTAGTCATCGATTGTGTGCCCATAAATATTTGCAATTATTTTAGTATTATATTCACGTAAACCAGGCAGGGCTTCCTCGACAAAGGCATCCATTCCAATATTTTCAAGACCTATTGCGTTCAACATACCGCACGGGGTCTCAACAATACGCGGAGGGGGATTGCCGCAAGACGGTTTCAGTGACAAGCCCTTAACAATGATTGCACCCAGCATATTCAGGTCCATCAGCGAAGCCATTTCAAGACCGTAGCCAAACGTGCCGGATGCGGTAAAGACGGGATTTTTGAATGTTAATCCGGCTAGTTCAATCTCCAATCGATTATCAGAAATACTTTTTTCAGCCTGTGCCATAATTGACAAGCTCCTTTTTTTTCATTATCAACGGATTCAGGCTTTTTCTATTCCGGGCTTTACCAGATAGACTTCCATATCAAAAAAGAAATCTTTTGAATATGAAAAGTAAAACAACGATCCCTCTTAGAATAGCGCTTCTGGGATACAGGAGCAATCCACACTGCGGCGGTCAAGGTGGATACATTCGTAATCTGAGCAAGGCTCTTTGCTCCCTTGGACACAGGGTGGACGTCATTTCAGGGCCTCAATACCCAGTTGTCGACACACCCGTGAAACTTATACGAATACCTGGTCTTGATCTCTATAATCCTAACGATCTTTTCAGGCTTCCAAGGCCTTCAGAGCTTACAAGCCTGGCCAACCTTATCGAATGGATCGGGGTTTCTACCATGGGCTTTCCTGAACCCTTCACATTCGGTCTCCGCGTACTGCAGTACCTGAAAAAAAATCGTAAAAGATATGATGTGATCCATGATAATCAGAGCCTTTGTTATGGAATATGGTCTGCCGGGAAAAACATTCCTCTGGTCACAACCATACATCACCCCATAACCGTTGATAGGCGCATAGCCATTAAAACCGAGAAAATATTGTGGAGAAAATTAAAAGAACTGCGATGGTATTCGTTTCTCAACATGCAAAAACAGGTTGCCCGCAGACTGAAGCACGTGATCACTGTTTCAAAAAGCGCAATGAATGATATCGCGGATGAATTTCGCATTCCCCAAAACAGGTTTACGGTTATTCCAAACGGAATAAATACAGACCTGTTCTATCCGATAAACGGAGTGGAACGCGAGAAAAACCGTATCATTGTTACTAACAGTTCCGATACCCCCCTCAAAGGGCTTGCCTACCTGCTTGAAGCAGTATACAAAATCGCAGGAAAAAGGAAAATAAAGGTTGTGGTGATCGGAACCCCCAAAAAGAACGGCCAGATCATCCGTATGATAAAAAGACTCTCTTTGGAGAATATAGTTAAATTTACCGGCAGAATCACTCACGAGGAGTTTGTGGTTCAATATGCCAAGGCAAGCATGGCTGTTATTCCTTCCATATACGAAGGATTCGGTCTCCCCGCTGGTGAAGCCATGGCATGCCGTGTTCCAGTGATAAGCACTACAGGCGGCGCCCTGCCCGAGGTTGTCGGTGATGCCGGAATACTGGTGCCGCCGGCTGACTCACATGCGCTTCAGGTCGCTATTGAAAGGCTTCTTGACAACCATGATCTTGCGCGAAGTCTCGGAGAAAAGGGCTATGAAAGGGTCAGAAAACACCTCACCTGGGAAGCTGCTGCAAAAAAAACAGTCGAAGTCTATCGAAAGGCCATAGATGCTCACCATTGACTATAACTTAATGCCTGTATCAAGCGGGGCTAAAATCCTTGATATCGGATGCGGTCATGGCCGCCACGTATGCGGGGCCTCCCCGTTCAAAGGAATCACAACAATCGGAGCCGATAAGAGTCTTGCCGATGTCAGACAAGCTAAGACCCATATCCGGCTTCACGAAGAATATGGCAAACCATTTGCGGGCAGGTGGTCACTCGTGTGCGCTGACATCATGGAGCTCCCGTTCCCTGATGGTGCGTTTGATGGGATCATCTGCTCTGAAGTATTGGAACATATTGAAAACGATAAAAAAGCTGCAAAGGAACTATACAGGATACTGGCCGAAAAAGGGGTTCTTGCTGTAAGTGTTCCGCGCTATTTTCCTGAAAGGATCTGCTGGGCCCTTTCAGAGTCCTACCATTCAAATAAAGGTGGCCATGTCAGGATATACAAAAAAGAAGAGATCATAGCCCTTTTTTCTTCAATGGGCCTGGAACTGATCCACACGCATTATGCTCATGGGCTTCACTCCCCGTACTGGTGGCTTAAGTGCCTGCTTGGCCAGGAAGAACAGGAGAAGGGTATAGTAGCTTTATACAACCGCTTTCTTACCTGGGATATCATGAGGAAGCCCAGGATTACAGCATTTCTTGAACAGCTCATAAACCCATTGATTGGAAAAAGCTTCGTGGCCTACTTTCGAAAAAATCGCCTGAACAAGTGCGGGAAAAGGGATAAACCTTCCCTTGCCAGATCCGGGAATTAATCTTTACGATTTCATACAGGAATAACCCTGAAAAACAGACAGACCCGGCCCTGGCATATCAGGATCCCGGCGGCGGCATCAGCTGGCAATACCTGCGCCTGAGCACGCCCAGCGTCTTTGTCATGGGAAGGGTTTCAAACAGGCCCGAAGATTGGGCCAACTCATATATCCTTCGCGGTGCTTGTCCTCCCTCCTGCGGGTCGAAAAAAATGTCATGGATGATCAGAAAGCCGCCGGGAATGATCAAAGGAGCCCAACAGGAATAATCTGTAAATGCCGCCTCATAACTGTGTCCTCCGTCTATGAAAACAAGACTTAATGGCGTAGACCACATGCGGGCCACAACATGTGATTTCGCCACTATGGGGACAACGGTCTCTTCAAGCCCTCCCTTTCTGATTGTTTGCTGAAAAATAGGAAATGTATTGATCGCACATGATTTTGGATCAAATGTCTCAGGATCGAAATACTCTTCACCGGGCTGTTGTTCTTCCGATCCTGCATGATGGTCGATCGAATAAAGTATTCCATTGTTTTCCCTGCAGCCCCAGCCAAGGTAAAGCGTAGATTTGCCGCAATAGCTCCCGATCTCAAGGCATGGCCCCATCTTGCATGCTTCCCTTGCAGTTTCATACAGGCGCCTTCCCTCCAAGGGATCGAGAAATCCCTTTACAGAATCGATCAAATCAGTATCAAGCTCGCTCATATCCACACCTGGATACATATCCATTAGAATTCACCCGAAATCTTGAAAAGTATGTGTTGTCATATCTAGTGCACGAACAAAACCTTCCAGTGAAACAAAGGAAAAATCAAAAAATCCCACACCACATCACGGCATATCATCGTAATCCTTTCGCACGAGCACTTCCCTGGGTTTAACCCCGTCCGAAGGTCCGACTATTCCCTCCTTTTCCATGATCTCAATAATTCTCGCAGCACGGTTATATCCTATACGCAGATGCCTTTGTATCATTGATATGGACGCCTGGCCTGTTCTTGTTACAAGCGCGACCGCTTCATCATATCTGTCGTCATAATCAGTTTCCCCGTTCGCTTCCACATTCTCAGCAGGAGTTTCAAGAATCTTGGTATCGTAGCTGGGGGCTTGCTGCTGCTTGAGGTAATCAATAATGCGGCCCACCTCTTTCTCGGAAATATATGCGCCGTGTATACGCTGCAGCTTTGCAGTTCCAGGGGGAAGAAAAAGCATATCCCCCTTACCGAGCAACGCCTCTGCACCATTGGTGTCAATAATAGTTCTTGAATCCGTCTTTGATGAAACCTGGAATGAAAGCCTCGTAGGGAAATTGGCCTTTATCAAACCAGTAAGAACATCTACAGAAGGCCGCTGTGTTGCTATTATCAGGTGTATCCCAGCGGCGCGAGCCATTTGTGCCAGGCGAGTAAGAGAGACTTCGACATCTCTCGACGCCACCATCATCAGGTCGGCGAGCTCATCTATGATAATGACTATAAAAGGAAGGGGGGCCATGGCCTCATCTTCTTTTTTTGCGTCACCATCAGCTGTGGCCGCCATCCGCTTCTCAATCTTCGCATTGTACTGTGCTATATTCCTGACCCTTAATTCGGACAGGAGTTTATATCTGCGCTCCATCTCGCGTACAGCCCAGAAAAGAGCGTTTGTCGCTTTTTTCATATCCGTTACAACAGGAGTGATCAGGTGGGGAATACCATCATAAACAGAAAGCTCTATCCTTTTTGGATCGATCATAATGAATTTAACCAGGTCCGGCCCGGCCTTGAAGAGTATGCTCGATATCATGGTGTTCAGAGCTACAGATTTGCCGGTTCCCGTAGCACCGGCAATAAGCAGGTGGGGCATCGCCTCAAGCCCCGCCACAACTGGATTTCCCACAATATCCTTACCGAGTGCAATGGTAAGTGGTGACCTGGATTTTTCAAATTGTGCAGAGGCGATTATCTCCTTGAAATAGACTATCTCACGATGCTCATTGGGCACCTCGATTCCGACGGCAGACTTGCCGGGAATAGGAGCAACGATACGTATACTCAGAGCCTTGAGGGCCAGGGCAAGGTCATCTGCAAGATTGACGATTCGATTTATCTTCACCCCTGGTGCAGGAGAAAATTCGAATCGAGTTATTACAGGACCGGGAGAAACAGCTGTTACCTCTCCGAATACTCCGAAATCCTGAAGCTTCTGCTCAAGAAGCCGTGATTTTTCCGTGAGCTCAACCTCATCGATTCGCGCCTGCCCTGCTGGTGGATCATCAAGAAAAGTTATTCTGGGAGGAAGATACTTTTCAAAATCAGAAAAGCCATCTAGCTCAATTTGAACCGGCTCGACAACTTCCATTTCCTTCTTGATCTGAGCCGGAGGCTTGATCCTCACCAGGGATTTCTTCTCGTTTTCCTTTAGAGCTTTCCTGGAATCCTTTACGCTTTCATTTCTCTTCCCATCCTTCGAGCCAGTATATGATCCATCAGGCGAACTCTTCCCGGATCGCTTGGGCATCGTTCCGGGTCTGCCTGTAGTCATACTATTCGATTCAGCCCGATCTGTTGATACTGAAATTTTTCTCAAACCGGAGATCCATCCGCCGGCAATGGTCCTGCACCGCTGTAGCAAGGCTGCGCAAAGTACAAAAAAATGTTGTAACAAGTGGTATCCCGCAGAGATTGCCCTGACAATAGAAATACCTGTAGCAATAATGAAACCTATCAAGGATAAGACAGACAGAATTACAATGGCTCCGGTCCTGTTTGCAATCCGCACCAGAAAATCGCCCAGAAGACTCCCAACAATACCTCCTGAAGGATAAAGTCTATGCCAGGCGGTAAACTCGGACTGTATAAGGGAGGCTAACGCGCCTGTAGAAATGATAAGCAAAAGGCCGCCAGAAATGAGGAGATAAAAAAACGGCGCTTCCTGCCTGGGCCGGAAAAGGGCGAGCATCGCAAGGGACAGCAAAACCGGAATCCAGAAAGATCCAATACCAAAAAAACCGATAAGCAGCCCCGAAGTATGGGCGCCGAGTGGTCCGAAAAAGTTTTTTACCGGCAGACCGTCATCCGAATTAAACAAAACCACAGGATCCGAAGGATGATATGTAATAAGACTGACAGCAGTGAATCCCACCAGGAACAGACAGAGTATGCCAAGAATTTCTTTTTTTAGTCTGAGGGTTTTCATGCTGAATCCGTGTGTTGGGTTTCCCCCGGCAAATTCGCTATATTATATCTCAAGTATAAAGGGGAGAATCATAGGCTTACGTTTAATTGTAAAATTAAAATACTCCCTGAGAGAAGTCCTGATCCTTTTACGAAGCATGTCAACCCTGTCGGGGACCCCAACAGTCTCTTCGATCACTTCTAATACAACACACTGGGCATCCTGAAGGATATGGCCGGTTTCAGATTCAAAAACAAAGCCCTTGGATGCTATTTCAGGACCGAAAACAATAAAACCTGTATCTTCATCTATTGCCATGGTCACAATGACCATTCCGTCTTCTGACAGGAGACGTCGTTCCTTTAACACCAGCCTGCCTACATCCCCTATCCCTTTTCCGTCAACAAGCACCCTGTAAGTATCGACTTTGCCCTCCAGGAAGGCCCCTTCCCGGCTGAAACACAAAATTTCACCATTCTCAAGAAGGAAGATCCTGTCAGGATCAATTCCTGAATCCTCGGCAAGCCTGGCATGATGTACAAGATGACGGTATTCTCCGTGTATCGGTATAAAATAGCGGGGCTTTGTTATCTGAATCATTTCCCGGAGTTCATCCCGGAACGCATGGCCGGATACGTGGATATCTGAAATACGTTCATATATAACCTCCGCCCCGCGCCTGAAAAGATTATTTATGATCTTTGCGATTGCCCTCTCATTTCCGGGAATGAACTTTGAGGAAAGAATGACAGTGTCGCCTTTTCGTATCTTAATATGCTTGTGGGTACCGGTGGCCATCCTGGACATGGCGGACATAGGCTCACCCTGGGATCCTGTTGTAAGAAGTATAATACGGTTGTCGGGGATTGTTTCGATTGCTTCCATATCATGTTCCATCCCCGGGGGAATCTCAAGAAGCCCCAGCTCCCTTGCAATTCGAGCAGAAAGCTCTATGCTCCGTCCGTTTAGAATGATTTTCCGGCCGGTTGCTCCC
>CAYVIE010000047.1:0-18374 GCA_964451355.1 uncultured Desulfobacteraceae bacterium | reverse complement strand
AGGCTCCGGGCCATTATCTCCCTGAAAGCAGGCGCAGCAACAATGCCTCCGTATCTGTTCCCCTGCGGTTCCTCGACGATCACCACAGCTGACAAAACAGGATCATCCGCAGGAGCAAAGCCGACGAAAAGAGCGTTGTATTCACAATTTTCATACGTTCCATCAGGATTAACTATCTGGGCCGTACCGGTTTTCCCGCAAACAGGAAAACCTTCGGGAACAGCCATGGGACCGGTTCCATCCGGATCGGTAACTGAGCGCATCATATCTTTTAACGCCTTGATTACCGCAGGAGGCGCGGTCCGCCTTACTACTTCGGGATCGAACGACTTGATAACCGCTCCATTTGGATCCGTCACCCTTGAAACTATCCTCGGCCTCATGAGAACCCCATCGTTTGCTATGGCCGACACGGCTGTAACAAGCTGGATCGGGGTAACCGAAACACCCTGCCCGAAGGCAATATTGGCAAGATCTATCTCCCGCCACGTTTCATATGGGCGGAGTATGCCGGATGACTCCCCGGGACAGTCTATTTTTGTCTTTTCACCGAAACCGAATTTTTTCAGGGTGTTGTAAAGAGCTTCAGGGCCGATTTCCAAGGCGATTTTTGCAGCGCCTATATTACTGGAATATTTGACGATATCATGCAATGTCAGCATCTGGTGGGGATGAGTGTCATGTATTGTTTCCTTGCCTATTGTGTACTCCCCGTTTTCACAATCAATTATCGAATCAGGAGTGAATCTCCCCGAAAGCAGGGCGGCTGCTGCGGTAAACACCTTCATTGTAGAACCAGGCTCTATGGGATCCGTTATAGCCCTGTTTCTCCAGGTATCACGCGGGAAACGGGAAAAGGCGTTGGGATTGAAGCCGGGATAATGGGCCACGGCAAGTACTGCTCCGGTCCTGGGATCCATGACCACGGCAATTCCTGACTTTGCGTGATACTTCAAAACCGCCTTTTCGATCTCTTCCTCGCAGATGAACTGGATCGCGGCATCTATTGTGAGGACAAGATTTTTTCCCCTGATTGCCGGCTCATACCACCCGGTCAGATGAAATATCCTTCCCAGGGCATCTCTCACGACCGTATCTGTTCTTACATCTCCTTCGAGATAATCATTATAGTAGTATTCAATCCCTTCAAGGCCGCTGCCATCTACGCCACAAAACCCCAGGACCTGGGCCGCCAGCCTGGTATTGGGATAGAACCTGCAAAAGGAAGGGATCAGCTCCAGGCTGTCTTTCAACACTCCCTTCAATCTTTGGGCCTTGGCCGGAGATAGCCTGCGCCCTATCCACCCAAAAGGACGGTCCGAAGAAAAAAGCGAATAGAGCTTCCCTGGATCACAGCCCAGGATTTTCGCAGCCTGGCGGGCCGCTGTATCCGGATCGGCTATCTTTTCGGGATGGACCCCGGCGGAATATACGCTGGTGCTTATTACCATTTCCCTCATCTTTGCATCGTATATGGTCCCTCTTTCTCCTCGAGTCTCTACTGACCTTGAGCACTCGCTCCTGATACGGTGCTCCAGGTCGGGACGCTTTATGAACTGAAGATATACGACCTTCACCACAACCATGCAGAAACCCGACACGATCAGGACCACAGCAAAAGCCATCCGTCGATTACGTCGGATCAGGGGCTTTTTATGTTTCTGTATGAAGTTCATACTGCTCATCTCACCAGGCTAATAACCTGTTCTGGTCTGGGAGTGATGAGGCCGAGTTCTTCCCTTGCTATGCGTCCCAGGTTCTCGGGCGACATGAGATGCACTCTCTCTATGTCGAGCTTCTTTTTCATATCCAGAAGTTTAGCGGTACGAATCCGTTCCCTTGCTATCTCGTAGCCGATACGCCTGCATCTGACTCCGCACCAGGTCCTTGCAAAGACCGCGGAAAACCAGAAAAAAATAATTATCATCAGGGTTGCGACCTGTTTCATGGTCAGCATTCCCGCCGACCTGGGATTTGGGCTGATCATTTCCTGGGACTCTCCATGCAGTCTCAATTTTGCAGCTTTTCTGCCACCCTCAGCCTGGCACTTCTTGCCATTGGATTCTTTTCCACCTCGGCCTGCGAAGGCCGTATAGGCTTTCTGGTCAAAACCTTTAATTGAGCGACTTTACCGCATACGCAGACCGGAAGCCCCGGGGGACATTCACACGCGGATTCAAGCTCAGCGAAGGTTCGCTTTACTATCCGGTCTTCTAAGGAATGGAAGGAAATAATACAAATACGCCCTCCGGGGGTCAAAAGCCCTGCAGCTGTCCGGATAAACGGGGCAAGAATCTCCAGCTCACGATTGACCGCGATCCGCAACGCCATAAATACCTTCGTGGCAGGATGTATCTTCCGCCTTGCTCTTTCCCCCGGAGGAATGGCAGAAGTGACGATCCGGGCCAGCTCATCCGTGGTTCGGATCGGACATACCTTCCTTGCCTGAACGATTTTCCTGGCGATCAACCTGGCTTTTCGCTCTTCGCCGAAGCTGAAAAAGATATCAGCAAGCTCACGCTCACCGGCAGTATTGACAATATGAAATGCCGTTTGCCGGCCTTCGGGATCCATCCTCATGTCCAGGGGTTCGCTCCCTGAAAACGAAAACCCCCGGCCACTTTCTGCGATCTGGTGATAGGAGAGGCCGAGATCACAGACAATGCCATCAACGCTGTGGATGGAGAGACTCTGCAGAATATCTTTAATACCGGAAAAGTTGTCACGGACCAGAAAAACGGAACCCGCTTTCGACTTAAGGAGCTCAGCAGCGTTTTCTATGGCGTCAGGATCCTGGTCGATACCAATTAACCTCCCCCCGGGGCTGATCTTTTCCAGGATCGCCCGCGCATGTCCTGAACCGCCGAGTGTGCAATCTACGAATGTCTTGCCGGGACTGCACTTTAGCCACTCGACAATCTCTTTGAGCATAACGGGTTGGTGCAGGTAGGGCATCTTGTCACCCAAGTGCTGCTATCTTTTCCCGCGCTTCCTCCTTCTTGAGCTCCTCTGCGAGATCCTCCACCTCCTTTTCCCATTCCTCCTGGGACCAGATCTCGAAATATTCGAGATTTCCTATAAGGATGATATCCTTTTCCAGCCTTGCGTATGTTCGAAGTTCTTTCGGAATGAGAAGACGTCCCTGCCGGTCAATGGTGCACTCTTTGGCAAAACCGATAAAAAGCCGCCTGTAACGCTGCTGCAGGCTGTCGGTCAAAGTGATATTACAGTACCGCTCTTCTATAGCCATCCATTGTCTCAGGGGATATGCCTGGAGGCACGTCTCCATCTTGCGGGTAAGTATCAGCTTGTCCCCCCCGTTTGCCATGATTTCGGCCCTGAAACGGGCTGGGATAACAATACGGCCTTTCTCGTCTATGGTATGAACTGAACTCCCCCGAAAGGCCATGACTCCCCCGATACAAAAATGAGATATTGGCACTAATAACCAGCTTCTACCACAATTTACCCCAATATCTGTTTTTCAGCGATTCAAGTCAAGCATTTTTTTGAATTTATTTTCTTATTTATATAATTTTTTTATGTAAAATCAAATAAAAACGTGGCTAGAAAAAAACCTGGATTCCTGGTGGAGCAAATTCCCATAATGCAGAAAAACATCAGTAATTTCCATAGCAGGGAGACCGGATTTTATAACAGGGACACCCCGGTTTCATACGGGGTGGATAGAAGTGGAACCACCTGGACAAAGCATCCGCTTGCCCGGACTGCGAAAAAAATTCTTTCGTACCGGTAAAAAATTACAGAATTATGGAGAGGGCCACGCTGACATAACGGATTCTTAAAAAAATCGATCAATAAGGGAATAGAATCCAAGTCTTATCCTTGACGGGAAACAGGCCTGTGTTTATGATAAAAAAATCGAACAACACGCGAAGCGATTCGAAAAAATAACTGGGAATGACTTTATGCTTAGATATATGGGACAAAAAGATGACCCGCGCATAGATGCCGAAAGGATTCGGAGGCTGTATATGACCTCCCCCCTGGCCTCGGGTGGCGCAATATGTGCGGCATTAATACTTGCAGCGATACTGATCGGATCACAGCCGGTGCGTAATATAGCTGTGTGGGTCTGCGCCGCTGTTCTTGCGACACTTACAAGGCTTTTTTTTGTCATATGGTTCCAAAAACAAGGCGATCCATCAGAAAATCCAAGATTCTGGAAAAACCTTTTCAACATCCTTATATTTATATCCGGTATTACATGGGGGGCGGCAGGAATTTTCCTTTTTCCCGAAAAGAATGTTACCGGGCAGATCGGCCTGATATGTATTTTAATCGGGATGACAGCAGGCGCTGTCTCCACTTTTTCCGCATATAAATCAACTTTTGTGGCTTATACCTTTCCTGCAATCCTGCCGCTGGCAGCAAATCTCCTTGCAAAAAACACCCCGCTCTTCAATACCCTGGGCGGAATAATCCTTGTCTATCTGGCCTTTGTGACTCTCATCGCCTTCTATATAACCGACCAGACCCGTTCGTTGATCAGGCTGAAATATGAAAACACCGACCTGATCGAAGGTCTTGAAAGGGCTAAAGAGCAGGCAGAAAAAACAAACATGGAACTCAAGCTCGAAATGGCCCAGAGAAAGAAGATAGAAGACGCCCTTTTTCTTCATAAAAAAAACCTGGAAGCCGAGATTGCACGGCGTACCGCTGAACTCACAAGAGCTAACCAGGAACTGAGACTGGAAATCGCCGAACGAAAGCGTGCGGAACAGGCCCTGCGTGAATCTGAAGAGAAATACCGAATACTTGTCGAAAACTCCAGTGAAGGAATCTGCATCCTTAAAAATAATAAGATCAGTTTTGCAAACCAGCGGTTCTGCGAACTCCTCGGCATATCATATCCACTCGCATCTGCAAATATTCCCATTGAAGGTTTTTTTTCGCCTGATAACAGGAACAAGGCCATGGCCTTTCTTTCATCCGACACTTCACGCAACCCCCTGACCCATGAACCTGTATTCAGGGCCACCAGGTCAGATGGCACTGAAATCTGGGTTATGCTTACCAGGGTCATGGTGCCCTGGGAGGGAGAAGACTCCATTATGTGCCTCCTGCGAGATGTGACAAGACAAAAGGAGCTCGAGGTTCAGCTTATACAAGCCCAGAAAATGGAATCTATCGGAAGCCTTGCAAGCGGTATTGCGCATGACATCAATAACGTGCTGGGAGGTATCTCAGGAATAGTCTCGCTACTATTGATGAATCTGCCGGCAGACAGTCCCATGAACCAGAAAATCAAGGATATAGAATCCTATATTGAAAAAGGAGCCCGCCTGACTTCCCAACTCCTTGAATTTGCCCAGCCAGACCTGCCTAGGATCGTACCTGTGGACATAAACGGGCATCTTGCTGAAACCCTTGAAATTTACGGCAGAACGCATAAGGAAATCATAATCCATGCAAGCTACGACGCGGCGCCTGCCGCTGCCGAAGTAGATCCCCAGCAAATGGAACAAGTTTACCTGAACCTGCTAGTAAACGCATGGCACGCAATGCCAGGGGGCGGAGAGATATTCGTGCGCACCGAGAATATCGAGATAAGCGATTTCGAGGCGGGAATGTTCCAGGTTGTTCCGGGCAGCTATATTAAAATCTCGTTTACTGATACCGGATGCGGAATGGATGAATCCATCATATCGAAAATTTTTGATCCTTTTTTCACCACAAAGGAAAAAAAAGGCGGAACCGGATTGGGCCTTTCGACCGTGTATACTATAATTAAAAACCATGGCGGCCATATTACGGTATACAGCAAACCAGGACATGGCTCGACATTCAATATCTATCTGCCAGCCACCAGGAAAGCCGCCATCGAAGAACCAAGGGAAGAGGATCATCTTGAAAAAGGCGAAGAGACTATTCTGCTCATTGATGATGAAGCGGATATACTGGAAATAGGTTGCGAAATGCTATCAGCCCTGGGCTACAAAGTCTTATCTGCTGATTGCGGCAAGGCTGCAATCGAAATTTTTAAAAAGGAAAAAGAGAATATAGATCTTATCATCCTGGATATGATTATGCCCGACATGGATGGAATGAGGGTTTTCGAGACTCTTATGAGGTTAAAACCGACCACAAAGGTTCTTCTGTCATCGGGTTACAGCAAGAGCGGGCAGGCCCAGAAGCTCATGGAAAAGGGTTGCCACGGATTTATACAAAAACCCTTCAACCTGCACAAACTGAGCACCAGGATCAGGAAAATACTTGACAACAAAGAAGGATTCTAGTTTTTGCCGGGCTGCTGTTTTTTTCTTATCAATCCTTCCTGGCTTGTACTTGCCACGAGTACGCCATCTTGGTATATCCTGCCGATATTAAGACCCCTTGCTCCTGAAGCTGACGGACTGTGAATAACATATAACAGCCACCTATCCATGCGAAACTCCCTGTGAAACCACATTGCATGATCCAGGCTTGCAACCTGCATCTCCGGATCCCAGAACGTGCGGGCATGGGGATAAAGCGATGTAGTAACAAGACCAAAATCAGAAGCATAAGCCAGAAGATACCTGTGGAGAGCCGGATCATCCGGGAGATCGAAAACCGCCCTGAACCACACATATCTGTCAGGATCCTTCACCTCGGGTGCGAAGGGATTCATGGGGTTGACCGGCCTGATTTCAATCGGCTTGTCACAAATCAGTTTTGTCCGCAAGGGATCCGGGATTCTGTCAGCAAGAGCCCTGAAGTGCTCGACTTCCGAGATGACACCGTCGGGTCCGGATATCTCGGGCGCAGGGTCATAATGCTCGAAGCCCTCCTCACAGATATGAAAAGACGCTTCCATAGTGAAAATCGTGCGGCCCTTCTGAATGGCAGCGACCCTTCTGGTTGAAAAACTCCTGCCATCACGGATACAGTCAACCAAGTATACAATGGAACACTTGGGATCTCCAGGCCTCAGAAAATACGCATGTAGGCTATGCACGGTCCTTTCTGCCGGCACGGTCCGGCTCGCGGCAGACAACGACTGGCCAAGCACCTGCCCTCCAAAGATATTACCAAAGCCCAGGTCCTGGCTTTTCCCCCTGAAAATATTCTCCTCTATTTCTTCAAGAGCGAGCAGTTCGATAAGCTCTCCAAGAACATCCCTCACATTGGTATTTTCATCTACACAATCCATCGTGAACATCCTGCAATAGCAGCAACAAGGTACCGGCAATTATTGATACGCCTGTAGCCGGCGGCAAAAAAACGCTCCTGTATTCAAAAAAACTTTACAGCCGCAAGGATTCTCCCCTCCTGGGCACCACAACTTTGAACCCGCTTTTTTCAAGCTTTCTTGCAAAAGGATCCATCTGGTCAGGCTCGCCGTGCACAAGAGCGATCCGCTTTATCTTAAGGCCAGACTCCTTCAGAAACCGCAACATCTCTTCCCTGTCCCCGTGACCTGAAAAACCTTCCATCAGCCGAACATGAGCCTTCAGGGGATATTCTTTACCCAGAATTCTCATCACAGGGGCTTTCCCCTTGCGCCCTGCCTCCTCATATGCAAGCCCTTGCTCTTTAATCCTTCTGCCAAGGGTGTGTTCCGCCATGTAGCCGACTATCAATATTGTATTGCGCTTATCATGTATCTTGCAGCGCAGATGATGCAGAATTCTTCCTGCCTCACACATTCCCGAGGCGGAAAGCACGATATGAGGCCTATCGTCCTTCATCAGGGCCATGGAGTCCTCCACAGAGGTTACAAAATGGAGATGGTTGAAAAGGAAAGGGTTGTCGCCATTTTCAAGAAAGTCCTTATGTGTCTCTGCGTCATAAACCTCTGGGTGTTCCCCGAAAACCCTGGTGAGCTTCACTGCAAGCGGGCTGTCCACGTATACCGGAATCCGCGGCACTTCATTTTTATTATAAAGGTTGTGAATGGCATAAAGAAGTTCCTGGGTTCTGCCGAATGCGAATGATGGTATTACGAGGCTGCCGCCACGCTCCACGGTCTCGTTGATTATCCGGGCCAACCCAGGCTCCATGTCTGATACAGGGGGATGAACCCGATCTCCGTATGTGCTTTCCATGATCAGAAGATCGAGCTTCCTGTCGTCAGGCTCAAACCTGCTTTCAGGATCCCTTATTATAGGCTTGCCATACCTTCCAAGATCACCTGTGAACCCGACTGTAAACGTCTTCCCCCCGGCTTTTGCGCGAAGGATGATTACAGCTGACCCCAGTATATGGCCGGCCTCATAAAAAGTGCATACTGTATCCTTGCCGACTTTTACCGGACTACGATATGGAATGCCTTCAAATGCATCCAGTGCGGCTTTGGCATCTGCAACCGTGTATAATGGAACGACTTTCCGGATCCCGTACCGATCCATGTAACGCTCGACCGCCTGTGTATCTATCCTGTGACCCTGGGGCTTGAGTTTTCTTGCGACCTCCTGCTTCGACTTGCCGGTCATCTCTGCCACTACTTTGCGCACCTGCTTGTAGTTCAGGTAAGCGGCATCTGATTCCTGGATATGAGCGCTGTCTTCAAGCAAATATTTCGATGCATCTGCAGTCGCACGAGTACAAAAAACCGATCCTGTGAAACCGTTTTTATACAACAGGGGTATCCGACCGGAATGGTCTATATGAGCGTGGGAAAGCACAACGTTTGTAATTATTCCCGTATCTATAGGAAAGACCCTGTTCTTGCGTTCCGCTTCGGCTCTCTTGCCCTGAAACATACCACAATCGAGCAGGATTCTGCTCTTCGGACTCTCCAGTAAATGCATTGACCCGGTGACTTCCCTGACAGCTCCATAAAATCTTACCTGCATTTCAGCTCCTTTCGCGCACGAAAATTCCCTTTGCCCGGTTTGCCCCCTTTTTCAACGTTACCATGAAGGATCCAGGCGTTCCCAACCGAACAACTCCTGCCTCCTTTTCCTATTCCAAGGGGTATGGCTTTGTCAAACACCGAAAAAATCTTGGTTCTTGAAACAAGAAAATGAATTTACTATCAGGACCATTTCCGGTAAATAAGCGGCATACCATGCGGGTCATGATAGGCAGCAGGCACGCCGGATTGAAACAGCGGCCAAGGCTCCGTTCAATACTCAATTAAATATTTTTCTATGATTTCAATAAGATGAAAAATCAGGCCGGAGGAAAATTATGGCAGCTCCTTTTGAAGGCCCAGAAAAGAAACTCGAGATCATACTCGCCGCGCCCATGAAGGGACTACGTTCCGGCTCAGAGTCCAAGTGGAAAAGCGTCGCTCATGCATGCGGCGCTGAAATAATCAGCAACATAAAGACAAAGGAACTTGACGCATATCTCCTTTCAGAATCAAGCCTGTTTGTCTGGGACGACCGTATCCTCATGATTACATGCGGGAGGACCAGGCTCGTAAAGGCGGTTCCTGAGATCCTGACCTTTGTCCCGCCGGGGGAAATCGTCTTTTTCTTCTATGAACGCAAAAATCTCATGTATCCCAAAATCCAGCCTTCCGACTTCGAGAATGATGTCGCATCCCTGGTCCCCTACTTCCCCGGCAAGAGTTACAGGCTCGGCCCTGCGAACCATGACCATATACATATATTCTATTACTCGGCTGCGCCAGCTCCTCCAGGAAACGATACAACCTTTGAGATCCTCATGCACGATCTGCCAGAAGACGTGATTGACAGGTTCCACCCCAAGGCGGGCGACACGGCAGAGTCATTGGAAAAAAGGACAGGAATCAACCGTTTACTTGCATATGATTTTACAGACAGGCATCTCTTTACACCATACGGCTATTCCGTAAACTGCATACAAGGAAGCACCTATGTAACCGCACATGTTACACCAGAGCCTGATGGTTCCTATGCAAGCTTTGAAACTAATCATCCCGATCCCTTGTCAGCAGACATGACAAGCAATGTGCTTGATATATTCAGGCCAGGCCGTTTCTCCCTTGTTCTGACGGAATCGATAACCACGGAAGCATTGACCGACGGTAAACGGCTCTTCCTTTCGGCCAGCATCCCTGGATATTCCTGCAGGGAAAAATCCTTATACGAGTTCGATTCGGGTTATGCGGTTCAATTCTTGAACTTCACGCGGAATCATTCATAATAATAACCTATTAAAAACAGACGGGAAACAGCAAGCATGACTGATTTGAAAATCAACCTGTGGGTCACTGAAACACACAAGGGTATAACCGCGCTCTCCTTCCGGATAAGAAGGACCCTTTTTTCGGAACAAAGCCCATACCAGGCGGTTGATGTTGTGGAGACCGCCGGGCACGGGCGGATGCTGCTCAACGATGGTCTTGTCATGCTCTCTGAGCGCGATGAATTCATCTACCATGAAATGATCTCCCATGTGCCCCTGTTTGCCCATCCTGACCCCAAAAATGTGTTGATCATTGGAGGGGGTGACGGGGGAACCGCACGGGAGGTCCTCAAGCACAAAAACATTGAAAAAGTGGTCATGGTGGAAATCGACAAGGCAGTGGTAGACGCCTGCAGGAAACATATCCCCTCTGTGGCGTCATCTTTCGACGATCCCAGGCTCGAGCTGAT
Source organism: uncultured Desulfobacteraceae bacterium (assembly GCA_964451355.1). GTDB lineage: Bacteria > Desulfobacterota > Desulfobacteria > Desulfobacterales > Desulfosalsimonadaceae > CAYVIE01. The sequence goes on along the minus strand of CAYVIE010000047.1, from coordinate 7,839 downwards.
CATCGCAGACGGCGTGGCATTCGCAAAGAAAACAACCATGAATTTCGACATTGCGATAATCGATTCCACAGATCCCATCGGTCCGGCAGAACCATTATTCAATGAGGCATTCTACGCATCCATAGCCCGGCTCCTGACCGAGGACGGCATCATGGTTACCCAGGCCGAATCTCCTTTCTACGACACAGAGACACAGGTTGATATGCTCAAGCGCCAGAAGCCTTATTTCAAGCGCCTGCACCTTTACCTGTTTCCGACTCTCACCTATCCCGGGGGACTCTGGAGCTTCGGTTTTGCAAGCAAGAATCCACAGCCGGCAATGAATATAGACTCAAAAAGGGTGAGGAATTCAGGGATTGTTACAAAATATTATACCCCGGCCATACACAAGGCCGCCTTTGTCCTCCCCCCGTTTATCGAAAAGAACCTGAAGGGGATTGTTGATCCTGTTGAGGGGATCTGACCATCTCCTTAACCAAGGATCAAAAATTGCAGGTTTTCAAAATTCTTACAGCGGCCATCCCCTGATGGCCTTGTAACCTCAAACAAGTAAGCGAGGGCGAAATGAGCATCAATATTGTAACAAAGATTGACGACCTTGTAAGTGTAAAGAATATACTTATCAGCGTCTCTGATAAATCAGGGTTGGATGTTCTTGTAAAAGGCATTCTTTCGTCATGTCCGGGCGCAAGAATTCTCTCCACGGGCGGAACTTATGCGAAACTCGAAGAGTTGCTTGGTGATAAAGCCGCAGGCCATCTAGTATATGTTTCTGACTATACCGGCCAGCCTGAAACCCAGGGCGGACTTGTAAAAACCCTTGATTTCAAGATCTACCTGGGCCTCCTTACCGAAAAATACAACGAAGCCCATATCGCTGACCTGGAAAGAACCGGTGCTGTTCATATCGACATGGTAGTGGTAAACCTCTACCCGTTTACCAGGACCGTGGCAAAGGCCGGGGTCTCTCCAGAGGAGGCCAGGGGCAACATAGATATCGGGGGGCCGTGTATGATCAGGGCTGCGGCCAAGAACTACATCAGGGTCGCTGCGGTTGTGGACCCGTCTGATTACACAAGGATAGTGGAGGAACTTGAAAAAAATGGCGGCAAAACCAGCCTCGGCATGCGCTTTGATCTTGCCAAAAAGGCGTTCGCGCATACCGCGGCCTATGATACCGCCATTTCCGAATATTTTGAAAAGATAGACTTGGACGCCGTAAAAAAAGCATATCCTGAAATTCTGCCCGGCTGAATAAACCGTAATAAAAAATATATAAGGGGGTATAAATGTCAAAAGACCTCAAGGACATGTATAAAACAATAATGGATGATCATTTCCCGCCCAGGATGGAGATCACTTTTTCAGATGGTGACAACCGCCAGACCCTCTTTTTCGAAAAGGTATCCTGGGTGATAGATGGCGTGGAAAAGGGATTGCGGTACGGGGAGAACCCGGGCCAGGAGGCAGGGTTGTATAAACTGGTAAACGGTAACCTTGTCCTTGGCGAATGTGAATCGATCCAACCCGGCCGCTGGCTGGTATCAGACATGGAGCTACTGCAATCCGGCAAGCACCCGGGCAAGATCAACCTCACGGATGCAGACAGCGCATTGAATATCCTGCGATACTTTACAGAAAAGCCCGCGGTGGTGATAGTGAAGCATAATAACCCGTGCGGGGCCGCCATATCGGACAATCTGCACGACGCCTACACAAAAGCCTACCTTGCAGACAGAGTTGCAGCTTTCGGCGGTTGTATCGCTTCAAACCGTCCCATAGATATTGATACTGCCCAAGCGATTTCCGCCCAGTATGCAGAGGTGATAGTTGCTCCTGATTTTGAAGAGAATGTTTTGCCCATCCTAGCAAAGAGAAAAAACCTGAGGGTTATACGGATAAAAAATATCGATAGACTGCAGGAGTTTGCCGGTAAAAGGGTCGTTGAATTCAAAAGCCTCATTGACGGTGGGATCATAGCCCAGTGGTCATATGTTCCAAGAGCCAGAAAAAAAGAGGATTTCATGCCTGCTGCATGCACTTACCAGGGCAAGGAGTACAAGATAAAACGAATGCCCACGCAAAGTGAGTGGGATGACATCATCTTCGGCTGGTTGCTCGAATCAGGCGTTACATCCAACTCCGTAATCTACGTGAAGAACCGGGTATCGGTCGGCATAGGCACAGGGGAACAAGACAGGGTCGGAGTCGCCGAGATTGCAAGGGACAAGGCCTACCGGAAGCTTGCCGACAGGTATGCATTTGAACAATACCAGGTGCCTTACCATGAACTCAAGGATCCGGAAAAAATAGCGCAAATTGATGCCAGGGTGAAGGAGGAAAAGGGCGGACTGAAAGGAGCCACCATGGTGAGCGACGCCTTTTTCCCCTTCCGCGACGGTGTGGATGTGGGCCTGCGGGAAGGCGTCACCGCGGTTGTACAGCCCGGGGGCTCATTGAACGATTACCAGGCGATTACGGCATGCAACGAGGCTGGAGCCACGATGGTCTTCACCGGTGAACGAAGTTTCAGGCATTAAACATTTCAGGGAGTTGTTATCCCTTCACCGGATCCCATTCTCCGTACACTTATCATGTTGGTGGTGCCGGTCTCCCATAATGGGTGGCCGGCAGTTATCACCACCAGCTCACCTTTTCTGACAAATCCCGCATCCATAGCGAACTCGGAAGCCCGGCGAAACATCTCGTCTGTGTCAATGGTATAAGGTATCAAGCCAGGGGTGCATCCCCAATAAAGGGTTAAGCGCCGCACCGTATCTGGATCCGGAGAAAGGGCGATTATTCTGCTTTTGGGCCTGAACCTGGCTATCTGGTGGGCGGTAAAACCGCTCTTAGTGGTTGCTATGATGGCAGATGCGTTCAAGTGATCTGCGAGTATGCATGTGGCATGCGCCACGGATTCAGATATCCTGGTTTCAAGGATTTGCTGGAACGACTTTTCAAAAGGATATTTCTCCTCGGCCGCCCTTGCGATTTTTGCCATGTAAGCTACCGCCTTCACCGGGTACTGTCCCATGGCTGTCTCTTCGGAAAGCATCAGTGCATCTGCTCCATCTAGCACGGCATTTGCGACATCAGTGGCCTCGGCCCTTGTGGGCCTGGGGGAAGCAACCATTGAACGTAGCATCTGGGTGGCTATGATCACGGGTTTACCAGCCTGGTTCGCCTTGTAGCACAACATCTTCTGGGTCCCAGGAACCTTCTCCAACGGGATCTCTACACCCAGATCCCCCCTGGCAACCATTATACCGTCTGCAATACTTATTATCCCCTCAATCTCGTCTAGAGCCTCATGTTTTTCTATTTTAGCTATGACAGGCGTCTTTTTCCCTTGTTCAGAGATTATCCCTTTTACCTTCCTGATGTCATCGGCTTTCCTGACAAAAGAAAGAGCTACAAAATCAACATCTTGCTCTATGCCAAAAAGAAGATCATCATGATCCTTGGGAGTCAACGCAGGAGCCCTTATGGTTCCAGTGGGAAGGTTCAGCCCCTTGTGGGAGGTAAGGATCCCGCCGGTGATAACCCTGCAATGAACAGCGTCTTTTTCTACATCTTCCACAATAAGCTCCATCATTCCATCAGCCAGGAGCACAGTATCGCCTTTCTTCACATCCTGGGGCAGATATTCATATGAAACAGGAATACGGCTATCTTCGGCCTGAGTCTCTCCGGGAAATAGTATGATCTTTTGGCCTGGCGTGAGTCTCATACCTGGTTCAGGTATATCCCCTACCCTTATCTTGGGCCCGCTCAAATCCTGGAGTATTGATACCGGTACTCCGGTTTCCTCGGACGCTTTTCTTATCGTCTGGATCATGAGCCTGTGATTTTCCCTGGTACCATGAGAAAAGTTGAGGCGGGCGACATTCATCCCTGCACGAATCATCCCGCAAAGAGTCTCTATATCTGAACAGGCCGGTCCTATGGTGCAAACGATTTTCGTCTTGGGCATCTTTGCCTCCTTGATTCGGTGGTATCCGGCATTACCGGGATCCTGATACATTATTGGGGCAACAAGGTGTTTCTGATGAAATAAATATGATTCCAGAACGGAAAAATCAACTGATCATCAAGGAAAGGCGATCATTTCTGGCGTCTGCATGTTGAACCACAACCTGCACTATGTCCTGGGGTCTCAATGTTATATTTCTCGAAGCCGGAATACGTGATTCCATCAAATATTCCGGCAAAAGAACAGTATAACCATCCCCCCTGCTGTCCAATACTATGGCTTCAAGCCTCTGGCCGATACGCCTTTCAAGATGCTTCAGGAGCCAGTAGCGGATCCTCCTGGAAGTAACAAGGGATGCATGGGTCAGGGGAACCTCCAGGGAACTTATTATCCAGTCGATTTCTTCTATAGTATACGGCTTGCCCATGCCGAGGCAAGCCTTTATCTGTCTTTGTGAAACCAGGTCGGAATATTTCCTGATGGGAGAAGTCGCTGTAGTGTATGCATCAACGCCAAGGCCTGAATGAGGCGCCGGAGATGATGAGATCACAAGGCGGCTCAGTAGCCTTCGTTGCATCCAATGCTGAAAAAGTGTTCCGGATGCGGGATCATTATACAACCTTCCCTTTGGCGGAGGCTGCGAACGGAAAATAGCAGGCAGTCCCCTGCCGGCGATAAACTTTGCTGCAAGACAGTTTGCCATTATCATCATCTCGGAAACGAGCAGCTTCGAGGGGCTCTCCCTGTCAAAGAGCCTGACACTTACGTCTCCGCCATTTAAAACCCGGATATTAAGTTCCGGAATGACAATCTGGAGCGCCCCCCTTTTCATTCGCTCCTCCCTGAACATCCGGGCCGCCGCATACAAGACCCTGAGACCGGGGTCAGAATCCACTGCCGCATCCACATCCATGTAGGTCAACTGTCTGGACACCCTTACAATAGATGGATAAAACCTGTAATCAATAATATTACCGGAGGTATCTATGGAAAAGATTACGCTTATGGCGGGCCGCGTCTGCCCTTCTATCAGGCTGCACAGATCCTCTGCAAGCACATGAGGAAACATGGGTATCCTCATATCGGGCATATAGATGGAGGTTGCTCTTGCCAAGGCTTCGCGGTCAAGGGAATCTCCCCTTTTAACATAGGCGTCTACATCCGCTATATGAACACCTATCTCAATGAAATCGCCTTTTCTCTCAACACTTAACGCATCGTCAAAGTCCAGGGTATTGGGGCCGTCTATAGTGAATACTTCAAGAGATGTCAGGTCCTTCCTCGCTTCCCTGTCTTTCAATCCGGACGAATCCTCCCTGTCTTTCAATCCGGACGAATCCAGGGATATCATTCTTGCTTCCTCCACGACATCCCCGGGGAATTCGACCGGTATCTTCATACGATGGATATCTATGTTTTCGTCGGCCCCCCATATTCCAGCCTTGATCAGGGCATCCGGAATCCTTTCCACAGAAACTGATGCCCTCGAAAGTATCGTCCTTGCAAGGGTGGAGTCCCGGCTCTCCTTGCCGAAAAGATAATATGACTTCAGTGCCTCGGTGATCTCACTGTCAACCTGAAACAGGCTGTTGGAATTACTCAAAACCGCCTTCAGCCATTTTGCGCCGGACGATGCAAGCTCCTTTAACCTTTTCTCCTCCGCCAGTCTTTTCTTCTTGGCCTCAACCACATGTGCGGGCAATGGGAAAAATTCATTATTCTTCATCTTGAAATAGACGCGGTTGAAGAAAATAGCCCGAATCACTGCTGCCTCGTGGTCACTTGTATGCGGAGAAGCAAAACAAAGCCCGGTCATGGTCTGCAAATCTATCCAACCAGGATCTTCAGATAATACCTCCCACAACACCTTTATATCTATCTTTTCCGCAAGCGCCCGGCGTTTTGCCGCGATTTCCCTGAGTCGGGCCACAATGGGCTCCCTGCCTGACCCGAGTTTCAGGCGGACCTTTGAAACATGCAGCAAACGCGAGATCCTGTGCCGCACCTCTGTATTAACTTCGGTCAGAAGGCGAACCCGCTGCCCATCGTTTGTAAGGACTACGGCACAAAATATTCGCTGCTGATCTATATATTCAACGATTGTTCCCGGTTCCATGACGTCACGGGCATATCAGCACCTTTGCTCCAAGTCAAACAACCAGAGCAGAGCCGACCCGTTAATTCCTTTCAACAACCTGTAATTATTATAATTATATTAAAATCAATATATGCGCTTTTTGTTCTCAGCAGACAAAGGATGGAGTCCTTTCTCGCCACTTGAAATGAATCAAATGGGTTCAGCTCCATTGCAACATCTATGGGAATCTGTCATTTCTTCCTGACCAGAAAAGACTTGATCCTGTTTCCTTCCATTTTCTTTACAATCACTTCGATGTCATCTATGGAGAATTTCTCATTTTCCTTGGGAATCCTGCCTATATTCTCCAGAACATAACCACTGAATGTATCATAATCCTCTGATTCAGGGATCCTGGTTCCAAGGGCCATATTCACTTCGCCGATTTCAGCAGAGCCCGAAACTATCCACTCTTTTTTTCCCACCCTTACGGTCGGAGGCTTTACAATGTCGGTCTCATCCACGATCTCCCCAACAATGGCTTCGAGTACGTCCTCAAGGGTCACGATTCCCGTGACCTCACCATACTCGTTGACAACTATCGCGGCATGTTCCTTTCGCCGCTTGAACTGGTTCAACAGGGAATCTAACTTTTTTGATTCAGGAATAAAAAATGGCTGCCTCATTATCTTCTCGAGGTCATACTTTCCCTCCTGGACAAATTGGCGAAATAGATCCTTGATGTTGAGGATCCCGACAACATGATCAATGTCTCCGTCTATGACGGGAATCCTTGTATATCCCGAAGCAATTATCCGTTCAACATCCAACGGAGCAGATCTCTCAATAACGAACATGTCAGCGCTCGGCGTCATTATTTCCTCTACATTCAGGTCATCGAGCCTGGTCACATTATATATGAGATCCCTTTCTTCAGGGTTTATCTCTCCTTCTTCATGGACCACGTCCACAAACGTTATAAGCTCATCCTCGGTAACTCGTGGTGAATTGTTATCCGTATTCCTTACAAGCTTTGGTATGAAATTCAAAAGCAGGATAAGGGGATACAGGATTCTTGATAGCCAGTATATGGGGATAATAACAGCCCTTGCTACCACCTCACAGTGTTCAGTTGCAAATGACTTTGGAAAGATTTCCCCAAAGACCAGGATCAGAAAGGTCATAATCCCAGTGGCTATGCCTATTCCCAGGTTACCAAAAACCCGCATGGCCACAGCTGTTGCTATGGATGAAGCAGCGATGTTGACCAGGTTGTTACCTATCAGGATGGTTGTAAGCAGCCTGTGCGGATCCTCCTTCATTTGGCAGATCAAACTGCTGGTCCGCCTTCCGTCTTTTGCCATATGCCTAGCCTTGGTCGTCCCTATGGAAAACAGGGCGATCTCGGCGGAGGAAAAAAAACCTGAAAGCAAGACTAAAATTAGTAAAATAATCATTTCACCCATCATATCAACAATAACTCCTTTAAATTCCGGCATGATTTCATTGCTAAAAGAGATATCCCGACAAACTTCCGCCTGGAAAAGGCACAAAAAGGAATCCAGCCTTCTGGAAAGAAGATGGGACAACAAGGAGAAGTTGCTGTGAACCGGTTTCCTATGGATGAGTGGGGTATGGGATCGTCTGTATCCATCTTTTTCTTATTACATGATTTTCGTCTTTTTTGTATAAACATATTCTTTCACCGGATAAAAATCAACATGAATGATAATCTCGTAAAAAAGCGAAAAACGCTTTTTTACGAGACGGGGGGGGGGGGGCCCCC
>CAYVIE010000046.1:0-18547 GCA_964451355.1 uncultured Desulfobacteraceae bacterium | reverse complement strand
AATTTGGCATTGACCTGGTCTGCAGAGTCTGATAAAAATGTTTGCCGTTCTCCGTGGGGATGTAGCTCAGCTGGGAGAGCGCGGCGTTCGCAATGCCGAGGTCAGGGGTTCGATCCCCCTCATCTCCACCAATTCGACAGGCAGATGCCCATGTCAATTATTGCACACCCGATAGATGCAGCATTTTCCCCCAAGGGATGGAGAGTACGGTCATGTGGCTGTTTCTCTTTCAGGTATCCACGAAAATTTGCGGGGGATTTGCCCGGGTCTAAGTCCGCCTGATTTTTTGATTAACCGGCAAAGATGGGGAGATGAATGGAGCGTACAGCCAGAAGAGAGCGCAATACAAATGAAACCCGGATCACCGGGAAGCTTAACATAGATGGAAGCGGAATGCACGATATATCCACGGGCATTCCGCTTTTTGATCATATGTTGACGCTTTTTTGCGTGCATGGCTTTTTTGACCTCGACTTGAAGGCAAAAGGCGATGTGGCCGTTGATTCACACCATACAATAGAGGATGTCGGGCTGGTGCTCGGAGGTCTTTTCTATGATGCCCTTGGTGATAAATCGGGCATAAGGCGCTATGGTTTTGCCGCGACACCCATGGATGAGGTCTTGTGCCAGACAGCAGTCGATTTTTCCGGCCGTCCTTACCTGGTTTATATGGTCCCGGAAACCGTGTGTGCATCACCCGATTTTTCGGCTCATCTTGCAAAGGAGTTTTTTTTGGCGTTTACAAACAGCGCGCGTTTGAATCTTCATATAAATGCGCTTTATGGAGAGAATGACCATCATGTCATAGAGGCTGTTTTCAAGTCCTTTGCAAGGGCCGTAAACGAGGCGACGCAGGTTGATCCCAGGATACGCGGCGTCCGGTCCAGCAAGGGGGTTTTGTAGCAGGCGGGATTAAAGCTTGTGGGCGACATTTCTGGTCAAAAAAGTTTCGGAGGCAAGAATGCTGGTTATACCGGCTGTTGATATAAAGGGTGGAAGATGCGTCAGGCTTTTCCAGGGGCAGATGGACAAGGAGACATTCTATTCGGATGATCCTGCCGCAATGGCCCGGAAATGGGCGGCAAAGGGTGCAAAGCGGATCCACGTGGTGGATCTGGACGGCGCAGTGTCAAAGCGGCCGGTAAACCTGGAGCCTGTCAAGGAGATCGTAAAATCGGCCGGGGTCAAGATCCAGGTCGGGGGTGGTATCAGGGATATGGAGACGATCAGGATGTATCTGGATCTCGGTGTTGACCGGGTTATAATCGGTACCGAGGCAGCCAGGAATCCTGAGTTTGTGGAGGAAGCATGCGCGAGGTTTCCCGGATCAATAGTCGTGGGAATAGACGCCAAAAACGGGCTTGTCTCCATTGAGGGCTGGACCAGGACCATGGATCTGAAGGCTGTTGATCTTGCAAAAAGATTTGAAGAGTCCGGAGTTGCAGCGATTCATTTCACAGACATCGAGCGTGATGGCACAAAAGTGGGGCCGAATATCACTGCCACCCGGGAACTGGCCCGGGCCGTAAGTATCCCTGTGATAGCATCAGGGGGCGTTTCTTCTCTTGATGATATCGTGGCGTTGAGGAAGCTTGAACAGGACGGTGTTACGGGCGTTATTGTGGGGCGAGCTCTTTATGATGGAAGATTCGATTTAACCGATGCAATAAGGGTGGCGGAGTCAGGAAGGGAGGTCTCCTGACCGGGTGCCCAAGGGACCGGACCAGATGGCGGATTATGATTTTGACGATGTCATATCAAGGATACGCCAGGCTGCCGATATCGTGGATATAGTCGCGGAAAGGGTCTCTCTTCGTCCGAGGGGAAGCAGATTTGTCGGGCTTTGTCCCTTCCACGAGGAAAAGACCCCTTCGTTTTCTGTCGATCGGGACAAGGGGCTTTATTATTGCTTCGGTTGCGGGGTTGGCGGCGATGTTTTTGATTTTCTCATCAGGGCCGATGGAATAAGCTTCAGAGAAGCGGCTGATTTCCTTGCGCAAAAATATGGCCTGCCTCCCTTGCCTTCGGGCAGGGCGGGCAGGATGGACAAAAGGACGGCAAAACGGGAGAGTATCCTGGATATCAACAGCGCCGCCCTTTCGTATTTCAAAAACAGGTTAAAAGACCCCGTTGCAGGCAAGGCCGCAAGGGATTATCTTTTAGCAAGGGGTTATCCCTTTGGCATTGTGGACGCCTTTTCACTGGGTTATGCACCGGCAGGATGGGACTCACTTTTGCTGCATCTGAAGCGCAAAGGCTACCCGGAAGAGCTTGCTGCTGAAGCCGGACTTGTGGTGGAGAGAAAGGACAAGTCGGGTTACTACGACAGGTTCAGAAACAGGATCATATTCCCGATAATCGATGTAACAGGTGCTGTTGTTGCATTCGGGGGAAGGGTGATGGACGATTCCCAGCCCAAGTACCTCAATTCCCCCGAGACAAGGGTGTATCATAAAGGCAAGGTCCTCTACGGATTGAACAGGGCAAAGGATGCTTGCAGGAGATCAGGCAGCATCTTCGTTGTTGAGGGGTATTTCGATCTTATAGCCATGCATGCACATGGATATGAAAATTCCGTGGCATCGCTCGGCACCGCTTTTACAGGAGATCATTTAAAAAGGATCCAAGGGCTTGTAAAAAGGGTTTACCTGCTTTTTGATTCGGACGAGGCCGGTGTCAAGGCCGCGTCGAGATGTGCTCCGTTATTTCTCTCCAGGGCCATAGAGGCTCTGGTTGTCCTGCTGCCTGAAGGCGAGGATCCGGATTCATTTCTTGCTTCCCATGGCAGGGAGGCTTTTGATGCCTGCGTATCAGAAGCGATGGGACTGATCCCTTTTCTGGTCAAAAGTGGCATCAAGCGTTACGGTGCAGGACCCGAGGGAAGGCTGAGGCTGGTGGAGGAGCTCGTTCCGGTCTTGTGCAGCATAGAGGATCCTGTGGCCCTTTCGGTCTGGATTGAGCAGGTTGCCGATCTTATAGGCATAGATGAAGGATCGTTAAGGCAGAGGATCGCAAAGAATCTCGATACTGTGCGGCGGCGTAATGCTTCTGCCCAGGCCGGCGCTGGTAGAAATCAGGGCGGGCGTGATGAAAGGGGCAATGCTTCGGACAAGTTGGAGCAAATGCTGATTTCGCTCATGCTTCACCGTTCTGATCTGGTCGGGGAGATTGTTGCACAGGGTTTGATAGATTCCTTTGAGAACCTAGGTTTAAAGAGCCTGGCCGAGTTGATAGCCAGGGATCCTGAATGCGGTGTAGATTCCCTTTTGCTTGAAACAGATGAATCGTTGCATCCGGTCATTGCACGCCTGAGCATGGAGACCGAGGAATGGGATGATGCATCCGCGAAAAGGCTTTTGCGGCAGTTCAAGATGATCAAAAAGCGCGGGAATTCCGAACTGCTCGAAAAGATACGTAAAGCTGAAATGCAAAACGATCATGAGATGTTGAAAATACTTTTACGTGAAATGCAAAACAGGGCGGCACTCAGGAGGAGCTGACGCCTGTTTGGCATATTTTATCGTGAAAACACATAAATGGCCGGGGTGAAAAACAGCCGTGTTTTCATACCCGGGGGTGATTACTGTTAATCATGAAAGTTTATGTAACCGGTGGGGGAATTTGACGTAAACATCAAAAAGGTGGAGGCCGATATTTATGGCAAAAAAATCCACGACCGGCAAGGAAACAGAAAAAGGTAAAGAGGCCAAGATCAAGGAAAAGGAATTTGAGAAACTTGTAACAAAAGGGAAAAAGCAAGGCTATCTTACCTATGACCAGATAAGCCAGGTTTTGCCAGAGGAGATGATGTCTCCTGAACAGATCGACGAAACCCTGATGTGGTTCGACGATCTTGATATCGAGGTTGTTGAGGAGAAGAAAAAAAGACTTTCCGCTGTAAAGAAGGACGAGGAGACCTTTACAGAGGTGGAGGAGTATGACGACCTTTCCGCTTACAGGTCTGTAAAGGATCCGGTCAAGATGTACTTGAAGGAGATGGGCATGGTTACCCTCCTGTCGAGGGAAGGTGAAGTCGAGATCGCAAAGAAGATCGAAGCGGGCGAGCAGGAGGTTATCAAGGCGATGCTCGAAACAACCATAGGTGTGGATTCGATACTGAGCCTCGGCGACCAGATAGCCCGTGGAACCATGCGGCCCAAGAACGTGCTGAGAGATATTGACGAGGGTGACACCATCTCAGACGAGTCGATGAAGATCGAGAAATTCCTGGAAACCATAGAGGCCATAAAGCAGATTGACGAAGAGATCAATGCCTTGCGTGACAGGCTGGCGACTAAGCCTGCAAAGTATGAAGACCAGCGGAAAATCATTCGTTCCATCAGACGGCGTAACCGCAAGATATTCGAGTTGTTCAAGGACTGGAGACTTGAAACTGACGTGGTCGAGGATATCGAGGCAAAGATCAGTGATCAGCTTGAGTGGTTCGAGGAGATGAACCAGGCTTTTGCCAGGAAGGCGTCTGCCTTGAATGCGTCCCTCACCCAGGTCAGGCAGAAGGTCATGGAAGAGGAAGGGTTCGTAGAGTGGGCTGCCAGTGTTTCCGATCTCGGGCGGGATGAACTCGAGGAGCTATTCAATGATTTAAAGCAGATCCAGGTCCAGGTGGACGTGAGGGAACGCGAAATAAAGACCAATGCCAGGGCCCTCAAGAGGATAGTGGCAAGGATAAGGGAAGGCCATAGAAGGGCCAAGGACGCCAAGGCGGAGCTTGTCAAGGCGAACCTGCGCCTGGTTGTAAGCATAGCAAAAAAATATACGAACAGGGGACTGCAGTTTCTCGATTTGATCCAGGAAGGAAACATCGGGTTGATGAAAGCCGTGGACAAGTTCGAGTACCGCCGCGGATACAAGTTCAGCACTTATGCTACATGGTGGATACGCCAGGCGATCACCCGGGCCATAGCCGACCAGGCAAGGACGATACGTATCCCCGTGCACATGATTGAGACCATAAACAAGCTGATAAGGACATCCCGTTATCTTGTGCAGGAGCTTGGCCGCGAGCCTACTCCCGAAGAGATAGCCGAGAAAATGGAGGTCCCCATAGACAAGGTAAGGAAGGTCTTGAGGATTGCACGGGAGCCCATATCCCTTGAGACGCCCATAGGCGAGGAGGATGACAGCCATCTGGGTGATTTCATAGAGGACAAGAGCTTCATGTCTCCCGTGGATACAGCCATACGAATGGACCTGGCCGAGCAGACACGCAAGGTTCTTGCCACGCTTACTCCAAGGGAGGAAAAGGTCTTGAGGATGCGATTCGGTATCGGTGAGAAATCGGATCATACCCTGGAGGAGGTGGGAAATGATTTTGCCGTGACACGGGAACGTATCAGGCAGATCGAGGCAAAAGCGTTGAGGAAACTCAGGCATCCCACAAGGAAGAGGAAGCTGGAGCATTTCCTTGATTAAACAATGCGCTTTTTTTTCGATTGTATCATATTTCTGACTTGACAATGAAAGCGTCCGGATGTAGTCAACGTTGCAAAGATGACTCCGGGGCAAGGGTTTTGGCCCTGTTCATCAGGAGGTTTACTGAATGGTTCTTCATTGTGGGCCCATAGCTCAGCTGGCAGAGCCACCGGCTCATAACCGGTCGGTCCCAGGTTCGATTCCTGGTGGGCCCACTCATTTTACATATGTGTCATGAAATGCAGAGGATTATTAAAAGGCGCGGAGGATCAAACCTTCGCGCCTTTTTTACTTGTAGGGGATGGGGTTGGTTGAATCTGAACAGATCAAGACAGATCAAGAGTATGCAAAGCGATGGAGCAAATGACAAGAGTATCTGATATTATCTCCCTTATGGAGCAGATAGCTCCCTCAAGGCTTGCTGAATCATGGGATAACGCCGGTCTGCAGGTCGGCGATCCTTCTCAGAAGGTATCAAGGGTGCTTGTGGCTCTGGAGCCCTGCATAAATGTGATCCAGGCCGCATGCAAGCAATCTTTTGATATGCTGATCACGCATCATCCCATGATATTCAAACCAATAAAATCCCTTGACACGTCGGCACCCAAGGGAAAGGCTATCAAGCTCTGTATTGAATCAGGACTTGCGGTCTATTGCGCTCACACCAACCTCGACAGCGTGCAAGGAGGTCTTTGCGACCTTCTGGCCCGGAAGGCCGGGTTGAAGGATCCAAGCCCATTCCTTCCAGCTCCACACATCAAAACCGGATACCTTGTACTTTACCTGGTGCAGGATGATTTTCACGCAGTTCTGTCGGACCTCAGGGACTCATTGCTGGAACCGGCCGGGAACCGGAGGGATATCATTGTTTCAACGGCAAAGGCTGTTTCACCAGGCAGCCTTGATAACGAGACGTTGAAACATGGTGCCCGGACGAGCGATGAGCTTTTGAAGGTGATGATCGATGTATCGGGGATAACACCGGTCAATGTGTCTGGTATTGTTGACAGATTACAGCTAACGCATCCGGGGATCAGGGGGTGGGAGATAATAGATGCTGCAAAACCGGTTTCAGCAGGTATCGGTCGCGTGGGAATCACTGAACCGCCTGTATCCCTTAAAGACCTTGCAGAAAGGCTGGCTGGTGAACTCGGTATAAGCCACGTCAGGATCGCCGGAGATCCGGCCATGATCACCAAACGTGTTCTTGTCTGTTCCGGTAGCGTCTCAAGCCTTGTCCCTGATTTCCTGTCAAGTGACGCGGATGTCCTTGTTGGTGGCGATTTGCGTTATCATGACGCGATAGACGCGGTTGATGCGGGAAAAGGATTGATAGACGTGGGCCATTTTGCATCCGAAAGGATAGTTATACCTGTGCTTGTATCCAGATTGCGCAGCGCAGCCGCCCGGGCTGGTATGAACATCGCTGTCGAGGCTCATGAGGGCGAGTCGGATCCTTTTGTGGTAAAGTTTTTTTGTTGAAACCATAATCATGTTTATGCACGCGTTTTTTCATGCTGATAATCAAGGGGAAATGTCATGGAGGCTATAACCCAGGCGGTCCTTGAAGACCTGGTGGAATATCAAAAGCTCGAGATGGAAATAGAAGACTTGAAGGAGGAGGCAAGGGCTATACCTTCCCGGATAGAGGAGATCAGTGCTGGTATGGAAAAAGCCGCCGAGATCCTCTCTGCGGCAGAGAGCAGGCTAAAAGAGTTGAAGAAGAACTACCGGGATTACGAGGGCCAGATACAAACCCAGCAAGCCCGCATAGAGAAGCGGGAAGCCCAGCTCAGATCGGTGAAAACCAACAAGGAATACAAGGCTATGCTCGAGGAGATAGAGGATATAAGGCAGAAGATATCAGGGCTCGAAGATCTTTGCCTTGAATGTCTTGATGCAATCGATTCTGCTGAACAAGAACTCGGCATAGCAAGGCAAAGGGCAAAAGAGATAGAAAAAAACACAGAAAAAGAAAAGCAGAAACTCCTTGCCACTCTGAGGGAAAAGGAAAAAGCTGTTTCAGAACTGGAGAGCAGGCTTTCCAAGGTGGCAGAAGGTATTCCTGCAAATGTCATGGAACTGTATAAAAGCATCAGGGCAAGGGTTGGTGATGCAGCCGTTGTCATGGTCAGCGAGTCCATATGTTCAGGCTGTAACCTGAATATTCCCCCCCAGATGTACAATGAGCTTCAGACATCCGGCAGTGTCGATTTTTGCCCTCATTGCCAAAGGCTTGTTTATGCATTATCATAATAAAAAACGGGACGGCGTAATCCAGGCGATCGCCGGGGTGAGAGCCCCGGAGGAAAGTCCGAACTCCGCAGGGCAGGGTGCTCCCTAACGGGGAGTCGCGGTAACGCGAAGGAAAGTGCCACAGAGAACAGACCGCCTGGCGCTGTTTCAAGCGCCCGGTAAGGGTGAAACGGTGCGGTAAGAGCGCACCAGTTCCCCGGGTGACCGGGGAAGCTAGGTAAACCCCACCCGGAGCAAGACCGAATAGGGGAGCGATAGAGGGCGGCCCGTCCGAGCTCCCGGGTAGGTCGCAAGAGGTGCCGGGCAACCGGCATCCATAGATGAATGATCGCCGCCTGCCGGCGGGGTGACCTGCGGCAGGAACAGAATTCGGCTTACGGGTTGCGCCGTCCCTATTATATATACCTGGAACTTGAGCATTCTTTAAGTAATGATAAAAAGTCCATCATCAGGGCGGGGGTGGTTTAGCCCGGGCCGGAGGTGGTGGATTCCGGCTTATGCCTTGCGGATGTCAGTTTAAAGACGGAGCATTGCTCCACGCCATGACAGGGGGATTGAAACTAAATGGACAAGATCGTTGCAAAAGATACACCTTACTGCGATATTTCGTTTGCATCGCATGTAGAGTTTTATTCGCACAGTTATCTCCGCTGCATGCTGTTTATAGAAAGATTCAAAGATGAGCAGGTGCTCTTTACCAAAAGCCTCTATTCCAAGTTGATCACCTCTTCGCATCTTCTCGAGGATTTCCTTGATTTTCACGGTGCAAAAAACAATTCGGACTGGTACTATTACAGGGAGCTCTCCGCCGCGGTCCGCCACCTGAGCCTCGCGGGATTCTCGCAAAAGCATCTGTTAAACCGCTTGGATCTTTATGAAATAGATCGCAGGGAGGATTTCCGTAAAGGTGGTGACGCATCATTGAAGTTCATTACGGATTCACTGGCCAGGCTTGCGCCTGAGATAATAAGTGAAGCCCAAAGGCTCGAAATACCTGTCCCGAAAGAGGGGTATAAAAGAAAGCTTTTTCCAGGGGTCGCCACCGGCGAGAATCTACCGCATGATATAGCCGATCAGAACACGGATGAAGAGAGAAAGCATATTGTAAGGATAGCAAACGAGTTTTTAAACATAGCCGATGAATTCGATACTTATGGCTTTTTTGAAGCATATGACAAGGATGACCTGACCCGTCTTGTGCCCGACAAGGTAAACGAGGTTGAAATAAGGCGGTTCGAGATGCTGGTACACAACCTCCAGTCCTCATTTGATACTTATGTCATACATGGTGGTTTCAGGCATGGCGAGCCCAAGTTCCTTGCATTCAGATCTTTTTTTTCCGTCATTTTCCACCTGTTACAGATCATGGGGCGGTTTCTTCATTTTTACGAGCGCCACCTTATTGAGATAGGTTACAAGAGCACATACAAGGCGGCAAGAGACAAGCTTTGCACCCTGGTTGACCAGGATGAGTTGTTGCACCATACCATTAATTACGGCCTATATTACGTCAATCACTATTTCGCCTCCGGCCGGAAAGTGGCCGAGGAGATACTAAAGGAGAACGTTGAGCGCGGCAGTATAAAGGTCCCGGTGCCCCAGAAGCTCGGGTTTCACTGCCGTCCGAGCCTCATGGTGGCAAAGGTCGTGCAGAAGTATGGGGGGCAGGTCGAGATGCTGGTAGGTGAATCACGATTCGATGCAAGCAGTGTTTTGGATATCCAGTGGGCCGGCGGTAAGATCGCAAAGGAGAATATCAATGAAGTGGTTTTTGAAGGCGATGTAAGGGCCTTAAAGGATCTCGAAGTCCTTGCTAGTGTCAACTACGGTGAAGACCAGATGGGAAAGGGCATACCGTTGCCCAAAAGTCTCCAGTACCTGCGCAAGTAACGTTGTCCCTGATATTAGTGTTTTTGCATGTATCTTTAATAATCATTATAAGTTATAATCAATTAACAGGCACAGGATAGCAGGGTTCGTGTTCATAACAGATGCCTTGATAGTTGCAGCAGGCAAGGGCCTGAGAATGAACTCGCCTTTACCAAAGCAATACATGGATCTTTGCGGCCGTCCGGTTCTTTTGCATACAATAGCAGTTTTTTCTTCCCATTCTTCTATCCGCAGGATTTATCTGGTAATACCTCAGGGCGATGAGGAATACGTTAAAGAGCAGATTAGTGTAAACGGTTTTGAAAGCGAAAGGATTGTTCTGGTAGAAGGCGGGCAAAGAAGGGGCGATTCGGTCCGTTTCGGATTGGAAAGGATGTCGCAGGATCCTCCTGACATTGTAGCTATCCATGACGGGGTGCGGCCGTTTGTGTCCCACAGGATTATTACCGAGTCCATTGCGGCCGCCATACGCTTCAGCGCCTCTGTCCCGGTGGTCCCGGTTGAGGATACACTGAGAAGATCAGGTGAGCGCGGTTTTTTGGGGAACCTTGTAGACAGGAGAAACCTGTTTCGCGTGCAAACACCGCAGGTTTTCAAATACGGTTTGATACTTGAAGCGCACAGGGATGCCGGCAGGCGCGGTCTATCTGCGACAGATGATGCCAGTTTGGCTATGGAATACGGTGCGGATGTCAGGATGATAGAGGGAGAAGTACTGAATTTCAAGATAACCACCCAAAGTGATTTTACCCTTGCAAAGATGGTGGCCCTGTATTTGAAGCAGCCGGCATAAAACAACAAGGAGGGAGCATGGACAGCATAATGAAGGTGATAAAAGAGAGGCGCAGTATACGGAATTTCGAAGCAAAGCCAGTTGACGACAGTCTTATTGCAAATATACTCGAGGCGGTGCAATGGAGTCCTTCCTGGGCCAACACACAATGCTGGGAGGTGGTGGTTGTAAAGGACCAGGAGCAGAAAAAGCGGTTACAAGAGGCCGTGCCCAAGGCGAATCCAGCCCACAAGTCGATTGTCGCCGCGCCTGTTGTCCTGGCCTTGTGTGCAAAAAAAGGCACCTCGGGCTATTACAAGGGTATGGTAACAACCAAGTTCGGGGACTGGTTCATGTTCGATATTGGCCTTGCGGCCCAGAACATCTCTCTTGCCGCCCATGCGGCAGGGCTTGGAAGCGTGATTGTCGGCTTGTTCGAACATGACAAGGCCGCAGGGGTACTCGGTGTTCCACAGGAATATGAGCTGGTATGCCTTATTCCCGTCGGCTACCCCTCCAAGGTTCCTTCTCCACCCAAAAGAAGGACCATACAGGAGTTTACGCATACAGACAGGTTTTGATCCCGGATTTGTCAAAGAAGTTTCCTTGCTGGTGGGAAAGGGCTTATCAGTTGTATTTTAGCCGCAAGGATACATGAAAGGTATAAAACACCGGAACCCGGGCATTACTGTTTCTTTGTGAGGCGAATTCCATGTGGATTTTTCCTGTTTTTGGTGTCTCTTTTCTGGTGGCCCTGACCGGTGCTGTATCTCCCGGGCCTTTACTGACCTACACCATTATAAAAACAGCTGAAAGTAAAAAAAGGGGGTATCTGGAAGCAGTCTGGATAATAGCCGGCCATGCCGTAGCTGAATCATTGATAGTCATGCTACTGTTGTCCGGTTTCGCCACTCTGCTCAAGGGGAGCTTCATGGTGAGGGCCATAGGTCTGGCAGGGGGAGGGCTGCTCGTACTTTTCGGCCTTGTTACCCTCCGTGACGCAGCAACAGGAGAAGCCTCCATCAATGGATCCGTGTTGGCGGCTCAGTCTGCGGGTGCAAAAACCGCGCCCCCCCGGGATACTACACCACGCAGGCTTTTTGCCAATCCGGTATGCGGCGGCGCCCTGGTTTCAATGTCGAATCCGTATTGGTGGGTATGGTGGGCTACAATAGGGCTTGCGATTATGCTCGAACTCGATGTGACCCTTGGTGATCCCTTACGCCTGGCTGTATTTTTTATCGGGCACCAGTGCGGAGATCTTGCATGGTATCTTCTTGTTTCATGTCTTGTCTATTTTGGCATCAAAAAGATCAGATCCTATGTCTATGCGGGAATACTCGCTGCTTGCGGTATAATAATGGTCTTATTCGGCGTTTATCTGGCTGTGGCCCCTTTTTCCGGGTGACTGCACTTCCTGGATCCGTGACCAGGAATAAATGCAGCCGGGCGTTTTCATCTGAAACATTGTCCGCCCCTGGGGGCGTTTCGCGCACACTATTTCACTTTGCCGGCAACTGGCCGATATAGTTTCTCATTATTCGTATATCAATACGGAAAGAAACTCAGGTCGCTTGTATATCCGGTTTTATCCCCTGCAATATGACGGCTATGAGCCGTTTAACGCCTTTCGCGCCGCAATAGAAAGTTTTGCGATGGAAAAAGGTTTCTGAATGAAGACGTCTACGCCCTGGGGGAGCCCGGCCACACCTTCTGAGGTTTTGGGATAGCCTGAAGAAAAGATAACCTTGACCCCCGGTTTTATGGACTTAACAGCGGAAAAGACAGCAGCACCGCCCATGTCTGGCATTATGAAATCGAGCAGAATCAGCTTTATTTCATCTGCGTTTTTCTCAAACAGCCTGATACCCTCATTCCCGCTGGAAGCGCACAGGACCTTGTACCCTAAGATTTCGAGCATTTCACGGCTTGATTCAAGCACCTCTTTTTCATCATCTATTATGAGCACGGTTTCATCTCCGTGGGGAAGCTCAATCTCTTCTGATGGTTGCATTGTCGAGGCTGTTCCTGATGCTGTCGGCTTTGCAGGAAGGTAAATATGAAAAACAGACCCTTTCCCGGGTGTGCTCTCAACAGCTATATGACCGTTGTGATTCCGGATAATGCCGTGAACCGCGGCAAGCCCCAGCCCGGTTCCCTTGCCTGGCTCGCGGGTTGAAAAAAAAGGTTCGAATATTTTTTTCAGGATATCCTCCGGGATTCCCTTCCCGTGGTCACGGATACTTATCCTCACGTATGGGCCGGGATTTTCAGGGAATGTATCGATGCTTTGGGCATCTAGGTATATATTCCTGGTTTGTAAATCGATCCTTCCGCCTTGGGGCATGGCTTGTCTCGCATTCTCAAATAGATTCAACAGGACTTGCTCAAGCATTGCGTGGTCAGCTTCAACAGGCCATAGATCCTTTTCAAAATCTGTTTGAAACGATAACTCCTTGCGGGTCTTGGCATAGAACCTGGAGCTCATGGAGAGCAGCCTGTTCAAATTGGTTGTTTTCGGTGTGAAATGGCCTTCCTGTGCATATACCAGCAACTGATTACTGAGTTCGGCCCCCTGGGCGATAATTTGTTCAATCCTTTGCAGTTTTTGATAAAATGGATGATCAGTTGGAGTCTTCAGCAGCATCAATGAGACATTGCCCTGGATGGACATCAGCAGGTTGTTGAAGTTATGGGCTATACCACCTGCAAGGGTTGCGATGGCCTGGTGTTTCTGGGCCTCCATAAGAGATTTCTCCAGTTTCCTGATGAGGGTCAGGTCCCTTAGAAAGTTGAGAGTGGCAGGGCGGCCCTCCCACTCTATCAGGGTTGCGCTTATCTCCACCCATTTTGTCTTTCCGTTTTTTGTAAGGATCCTGAAGGAGTATGTGGGATTGAAATCTTTGCCCAAAAGCCTTTTTTTGTAATTCTCCTTAACCATCTCCCTGTCTTCTGGATGAATGAACACCGTGAAATCCATGCTTGTGAGTTCTTCCATGCTAAACCCGGTCATTGATATGGCCTTTGGGTTTACAAACTTTATCCTGTTGTCCTGGACAATGCAGATGGCGTCCATTGCGTTCTCAAAGAGCATCCTGTAACGGTGTTCCGACTGTTCAAGGGCTTTTCGCGCTTTGCGATGCTCTTTTATCTCTTCCATGAGCCGTTTGTTTATCTCTGAAAGTGCATGGGTCCTTTCATTTATAATCCTTTCCAGTTCCTCTTTGGATTTCACCAGGTCATTCAAAAATTTCATCCGGTCGGAGATGTCTTCGATAAAAGCTGAAAAGCCGAGAATCCTGCCTGCTCTTATGAGAACACCCATGTGGAAACGGATGGGAATCCTTCGGCCGAGCCTGTCCTGGAACTCGAATTCACCGCTTTTACGCCTTCCGGCGATAACCTGGCGTGCTATGCTCAAGGCTTCTTTTCTTCGGTCTTCGGGTATGATTATGGTGAACCTTTTTCCAGTAAGTTCTTCGGGCTCCCATCCCAGCAGCCTTCCCAGCGCGGGATTTATGAAAATGAAGTTTCCGGCCCTGTCCACCTGGTATATTCCCAGGTCTGCATTTTCCGATATCATCCGGAAATTCGCCTCACTTTCTTTCAGCAGTCTTTCAAGTTCTTTTCGCATCTTTGTTTCCGCCTTGAGGCGATTTATGAGATCGGCTTTTTCGTTGTAGTCTATCTTGGTTTTCAAGGTGTCACCTTAATATGTTTTCTGGTTTTCGCAAGCCCGGCCAGAACCGAGTCGACATCGGATATAAACTTGTTGTTTATATTCCTGACAGCCTTGCTCATCGCGGCACACAAGCCCTCAGGCCCCCTTGCTTCCACAGGTACGCTGTACCTGTATGTCTTGCTGAAGACCAGTTCTTTGATCATCCCTTCGTCCACTTTATAGAGGTTGAGCCGTAATGCAGCATCGGCCGTATGGGGATTGCTTGTTCTTGATTCAAGAAATTCCACTATCGAACCTGATATTACAAAGGCAGGAGTATCAGAAGCATCCCACGGAATAACAGCACCAGCTATGCCGGAAGCACTTAAATCCCTTATAAGCAGGGATGTCATCATCTCGTTTGGGTATGATGCCCATTTGCAACAGCCATATGTTTTCCTGGAATACTTGTCCGGTGCGTAATAGATCTTGTTGGTCGCATATATGGATTCGGCGTTCAGCCTCTTTACCGCTATAACAATGTTGATATTTTTTTTTGCCTCCTGTGTGACCGGGGGATCGTATGTAAGAGTATAGAGTGTGACCAGCTGGACGGGTGAAGGTCTTGCGATACATCCAGTAACTACGAGCAAGGCGAGCAACGCGGTGCTGTGGCAGCTGAGACTGAAAATCCGCCGGTTATTTCTCATTTTCATTCTGGAAATCATATTTCAATCCCCTCTTGTCCTGCAGACCCGTTCCAGGGATCTTCTGTGAGCAGGTATGTTCAAGGCCATCCCCGTATTGTAAAGAAATTTTTGCTTTACCGTGAAAACATCTCCGGGGCCGGGGTGAAAAACAGCCCTGTTTTCATGCCTGTGGGTGATTGCTGCTAATCATGGAAGTTTAAGAGATCATCGTTAATAATAAAATTTTTTTATTACAGATCCAGGATATTTTTTTGTGATTTCCCGTAAATTATTCAACCGGTGTCGTACCATAGAGCATGGCCGATGGGTTGCGCTCCAGGGTTTCAAGAAGACTGTTTAAGTGTTGCGATGCTTCTGCGAGTTCAGCTATGGCCTTGGCCAGTTCGGGGTCGTAGCTTATTATCCGGTCAGTAGCTGTCTGGGCCAATATGCCCGTTTTATGGAATGCGTCAGCAGCCTTTTTTACGGATTCATTGAAAGTCGCGATGGCCTGATCTATTTTCCGGTTTTTGTCCATGATAGCCTTATCCAATGTCTCGATGGTATCATCAGATTTCCGGACAAGGGCGTCTAAGCTTTCAGACAGGCGAAGCATCTGTTTTTGCAGTTGTTCCCATTTACGAGAAGAAAAGAGCCTTGCCGCGCTTGAGGCGGCAGACCTTATTTCATGGGAAGTTTTCTCTATTTCAGCATTTGTGGCAATATCACTCAGAGTATCGAGCAGGTTTTCCAGCTTCCTTGAAATGCCATCGATATCAACCTGGCGGAGTCTTGCCAGTATACCGTATAAATCTTCAAAGAATTTCTTTATCTCGGAAGGACGTGTGGCAATAACAGTATAGGGAGGGGAGAATTCCAGTTTTGGCGCTGAGGCTTTTTTACCTCTGGGCACCCGTTCCAGTTCTATGAACATGATTCCTGTTATGCCGATAGATTTAAGTTGCGCCACCATTTCCTCTGGGTTTTTCAGCGGTTCATATGTGAAGAATACCACCTGAACCAGCCTGCCGTCCGGGGCTACGCTTATGCTTTCCACTTTGCCCACGTCCACCCCGCGGTACTTGACGGCTGAGTCCTTGTTCAGCCCCTGCACTGATTCATTGAAGTATGCGGTATACTTGCGGCCTGTTTCAAAGAACTGTGACATGCCCAGCCACAGCACCATGCCGATAACAACGGCCATGCCGATTATTACGAAAAGACCTACCGAGAATTTCGTCCTGAGGGATGCCATATTTGCAGCATTTTTTTGGGTTTGTTTAATGCCTGTTAAATTAACTAAATTAAACGAGGCAAAAAAACAATCCTGGAATTTGAATCATACCCTGGTAAAGACCTGTCCGTGAAACGGGAAACTGCTTCTATTGCACCTGAATCTGAGAGCGATTGCCCGCACGCCGGATGCGTAAGGCGGCCATTCGATAATAGTCATGATATAGCCGGTCATGAAAATGAGGTTACATGAACCGGCTCGAAAAATTTTTTTACCCCAGGATGTGCTGATTCGTTCATTACTTTCCTGGGCTCGCCATCTGCTATGATTGTCTTTGTAGAGGAGTCGAGCAGTATAATCCGTTGCGCTGTGCGGAGAACGCTTTCTATATTGTGGGTTATCATGATTATGGTTGTTTTGTGCAAGCGGTTAATCGAGACGATGAGCTTGTCTATCTCCATCGTGGTTACCGGGTCGAGTCCGGCAGACGGTTCATCTAGAAAAAGTATGTCAGGATTCAGCGCCATCGCCCGTGCAAGCCCTGCTCTTTTTTTCATACCACCGCTTAGTTCCGAGGGAAGATGGTGAGCGAAGTTTTCAAGCCCCACCATTGAGAGTTTTTCCATGACCATGGCCGCCGCCTGTTTTCCGGTGAAGCCAGTGTATTCTATGATTGGCAGAGCGACGTTCTCTGCTATTGTCATGGACCCGATCAATGCGCTGCTCTGGAATAAAACCCCGGTGTTTTTTAGAGTTGCAAAGAATGTCTTGTCATCTGCTGTTGTGATGTCAACCCCTTTGATTATTATTCTTCCCTTTGCAGGCGATTCAAGTCCCAGCATGTGTCTGAGCAAGGTGCTCTTTCCTGCTCCACTGCCTCCCATTACCGCGAATATTTCACCTTCGTTGACCGAAAAACAGATGTCTTTCAAGACGAGACGGTCACCGTAGGTGACTTCCAGATCCTCAACACAGATTTTTGGTTTTGCCTCCGGCTGCATCTCAACTTGCTCCGGTTTACTCGTCATGGCGCTGTTCTTTTGAAATGACCACTTGCCGGGCGGCCATGAGATCAGAAGTAACCTCACCGTGTTGTGACCGGCGGTTACCAGTAACTCCTGATGACAGCAAAGATCGAGTCAAAGAGTATAATAAGGAATATGGATGTTACCACGGCTGATGTAGCCGCATTTCCAACAGCAGAAGCTCCCCCTTTTGCCTGGAATCCCCTCAAGCAGCCTGTCATTGCTATAAGTACTGCAAAGACAGATGACTTGAAAAGCCCCCATAACATTTCGAAGAGGGAAAGAGTGTCAATGGTTTGTTGTATATACGATGCAGGGCTTAGCTGGAGCATGGTAACGCCTATGAACAATCCCCCGGCTATGGCAAAAAGATCGGAAAATACCGTTAAAATGGGAATAACCACGACCGCCGCGACAAGCCTGGGGATAACAAGAAAGAGGTTGGGGTCGAACCCCATGACAAACAGAGCGTCGATTTCTTCTGATATCTTCATTGTTCCTATCTCGGCCGCATAGGCTGATCCTGACCTGCCCGCCACCACTATGGCAGTCATTATTGGGCCCAGCTCTGAAACCATGGCCATGGCGACAAGGGATGCAACATACAGGTTCGCCCCGAATCTTTGTAATTGCAAAGACGACATGAACGCCATGATAAGGCCGAGCAAAAAGCTTATCAGGGCAATAACCGGCAGAGCGTCGACCCCGGTGTTTTTCATCTGCAACACAACATCAGAAGTACGTAGTTTGCCGGGACTTGTAATTATTTTTGCCAGTGAAATGGCGGTAGCTCCTATGAAGGAAATGAAATATCGAATACCGGCAAAGGCGTTCAAGGTTGCTTCACCGAGGTGAATAATCGGATTGGGAAGTCTCCTTCCCTTTATTTCAGAGACATTGCATAGGGTTTTACAAAAATTATCTATTGTCTCTTTTGCCCGGCTGTCTTGGGGTCTGACTACGAATTTCTCGGCAGAGAGGTTGCACGTTCTTCGGATTTCGCTTAAGGCCAGAAGCCCGTAATCATCGTAATCAGTTTTTGATATATCTATTACAAGTTTCCCGGGGGAAATGTTCTTGAGCTCTTTTTTGATCTGTTTTAGAAAGGCTGAAGCTGTTTTTACGTTAATTATTCCGGAAATCGTTATCACTACACTGTCCTGGCGGCTGTCTATCCTGAAGCTGAATGCCGTCTTGCCGCTGCCTGGTACAGTTGTCATCTGGGACGTCCCGTGTATTTTACCTTGAAAAAGCCTTTGAAAAGGATAGGAGCATTATGGTTGTTCCCGTGAGTATCATTCACGCTAATGTAATCCTGATATAAAAAACATGGATCCGTGACCGTTTTCCCAAATGCCGGCTGAACAAAGGCGATCACCTGCTGAATAATAACTATACCGAATGGCTGCCGGTAAAGCAAGATAGTGTGCGGGCAAGCTACCGCAAATTCAGGCGTATTATAACATCTCGGGGGGGCGGCAAAGCAAAATATCATGTGGATCAACGCCCCTGAGGGCTGATTTCGACACAGATTAATAAAATATTTCATGTACAAGTTTGTGATATTTTGTCTCAAATCCAGGGTAT
>CAYVIE010000045.1:0-19356 GCA_964451355.1 uncultured Desulfobacteraceae bacterium | reverse complement strand
GGTCATTGATTCAGGATTCCATCATTATCAACCTATGATGCGGGTGTGGCTGGCTCCATGTTTTCCGGCAGATTGATCCATAGAAGCTGGTATTCATGCTTTATCGTGATACTTGTCTGGTTCGCAGGCTTTGCTGTTTTTATAGGCAACCGTGGGCTATGGAACCCTGATGAACCCAGGTATCTTCAGGTGGCATGGGAGATGTCCGCCAGCCATTCCTACCTTATCCCCACATTCAACGGGGATGTCTACACACAAAAGCCGCCTTTGTTTTTCTGGCTGGTCATTCTTTTGTCAAAATTGGTAACATTCGAGACAGCCTCTCGCTGGTTGACGGCGCTTGCGGGATTGGGAACACTTCTTTTGACCGGCCGCATGGCTCGCAGAATAGATGGTGATCGTGGCGGGATTCTCGCCCCCATGATACTCGCCTCCATGGGCCTGTACTCCTGGTTGCTGACAACAGGAAATATAGACATACTTCTGACTTTTTTCATCACCGCGTCCATATTCTTCTTTTTGTGTTTTACAGATTCCGGCCGCAGGTTTTACGCGTTTCTTGCATACCTTTTTGCCGGGCTTGGAATACTCACCAAGGGACCTGTTGCATTGGTCATTCCCCTTTTTGTTTTTGCCACCATAACTTTTGCCTGGAGGAAGGATAAACAGTATCTCGGATATTCCCATCTATGGTATGGGAGTATCCTTTCGTTTATTGTTGTTTCCTTCTGGCTTGTACCAGCCTGTATAAGCGGAGGTAGTGAATATGCACGTACTATTTTATTCACCCAGAATATCGGCCGCGCAGTTGGCTCCTTTGCCCACAAGGCACCGTGGTACAAGTACCTGGTTGAATTTCCCCTTCTCTCCCTTCCCTGGGGGATATGGCTGTTGCTGATGATTCCCGAGATATGCAGGGAGAAGAAGATACCATCTTATCAGGTGTTCATCATTTGGTTTCTCGTGGTTTTCATATTCTTCTCCCTTGTTTCCGGCAAAAGAGGGAGGTATCTTATTCCCCTTTTTCCAGCGGCGTCAATTATGCTTTCCCACGCAATCCTTGTCGCGGAAAAAAGCCTGCGCCTTGTCGTTGCCGCCTTTGTTACTAAATTTATCCTGGTTGTTTCAGCCATTTGCGTCTTTCTCTTTTCCGCATGGGGAATATTCTTGCTTCGCCTGAAGAAGATTCCGGCCCTGATAAAGTTTTTTCACAATACCCCTGAAACATCATGCGTCGGGCTGTTCTGCCTGGCCGCAGCAACCATAATTGTAGTGCTGCTCTCAGGTATCGCCTGTCGCAGAATGCTTTCCGGAAAACAGTTCCAGGGCGGAATACTCTTTTCAGCTGCCTTGCTAGTGTTGTTCTCAGGTATACAGTTTGTTTTGATTCCGCGGATAGACCATATTAAGTCCGCATCCTATCTGGCGAAGAGCGCCATGCCCCTGCTGGAAAAAGGATATGATGTTGCGTTTGTGGGGGCTAAATACAACGAGGGATGGAACTTTTATCTGAAAAAAAAGCGTATTCCCATTATACCGGCAGAGACTTTTGTGGAATCTCCGCCTGACAGGACCGTGGTTATCGTGAAAGACCGGTATTTTGATGATATTTTTCCGCTGGCACAGGGCAGATGCTCAATTCATGAGTGTTCTCCAGTAGGCAACTCTGACTTTTGCCTTGTTTACTGCCCCTGAAAAACGCTGGAACCCGCCCCGGCCGCCTTCCCCCATCCGGAATACGATAAAACGCTTACGGATCACAGGACTTCAATAATGCCCTCTTGCCTGTATTTCTGGAAATTTTTCTTTAAAATTTTAAGAATTCTTCTTACAATTATTTCGGAAATCGTCCGATAGCTTAATATGGCTTCACCTGTTATAAGCTATCATGAAAATTGCAGGGGTTATGGTGAATTTAGCAATAATGATAATCTCGTAAATTTTCATGATTAGCTGCAATCACCCACGGGCATGAAAACAAGGTTGTTTCTCATCCCGACCCTGGAGGTGTTTTCCCGGTAAAAAGCAAAAAAAGCTTTTTTACGAGACGGGGGCGGGTTTCCCCTCCCACGCCATTTGAAATTAATTCAAGTTGTTTCACCAGTACCCTTGGTCGGATGATGGACTTTTTACGAATGCGTCACAAAATAGTAAATAAATTTTTGTAAAATCTTCCATTTCCCGTCCAGGATTCAGGATAATGAAAAGCGTTAATGAACTCAGGTATTATTCTATAAACAGGGTAGCGGTGGTGATGTTTGGCCCCGCTGGCTTTTGACTTTTCTTGCCTTATTCTGTTCCGGCTGTTTGAGTATTTTATTCAAACTGGTGTTCATTGAGGGAATAACCGGTATCCTTTTTTTATCCTATGCGCAGGTTTATCCTATGCACGAGTCCTTAAGCTCTATTCCGCAAGGCACCCATTTTTGCTGTATCATGGACTCATCACAAGAGCTCGTCTCTGCCATGAATCTTTTCGCCATGGTCGGCAAGAAAAAAGGTGCTGCTGTAATACTGGTATCTCCGCGAGACTCATCGCCGGATTTCTCGGTTGAAATATCTGCGGTTTCCGCTTTTTCTTCCGTTACTAATGACGCCGCCTCGGGTTTTGTCAGGATAGACAATCCATCTTGCTGGTCTGAGCAGAACCGTTTTGACCCCCAAAAACTTTTATCGGCCATTGATGCTGCACTCTTATCTGTCAGGGAAAACGGATATTCACTGTCTCATGTGTTGTGCGATATGCGTATAATTATGAATGCTTCATGTGATCAAGAAACATATATTGCTTATGAAAGATTTTTATCAGAGCTCACCTCTGGTTCTGAAGCGATATCAGCATGCTTTTTTGGCCGGGACGCTGCTGATGCTTCTGTCCTGAAATGGGCGCTTTTACTGCATCCGGTTACATGGATCCAGGGAAAGATCCAGAAAAATTTTTATTTTTCCCCTGCGTTGCTGAGCTCGGGCAATAGTGAGCTGCCAAACGAGTACACTGAATTGGATGTATTGATGGCTTGTCTTCATGAGCATGCGCCGCCTATAGCGAGGAACGCCTCTTTAGGGGATTCTCTGGTCGCCGAAGCTTTCCAAGGTTTTGGAGATGGGCTTTGCATAATCAACGAAGGCTGTAAGATCCTGAGCGCCAACAGGATGATGGAGAACTGGTTTCCGGAGCGGGCCCCTTTTATCGGCCGGACTTTTTTCGAGGTTATTTGCGGGAAGGAGATTCCCTGCAGGTCTTGTGCGGCGACCCGGTCCCTTGCGGTGCGAGTGCCCGCAACCTCTGTTTGTGTTATTCGATCCAAGGCGCATTACATGCGTATGCAGATTTGTGCGCATCCGATTCTATCCAGTCATGAATCGCATAAAGCTTTGCTGCACATAAGGGATCTGACCGGAGCAGATTTACCGGCTGAAGATCATTTGAGGCATATGGAAGGTCTTTCTTTACTCTTTTCATATGCGCCTGTGCCCATGGTTCTGTTTGATGAAGACAGAAAAGTCGTGCGGGCGAACCACTCAGCAGCAAGGATATTTTCATGCATGACCCCTGCGGCGGCAATTGGGAAACGCTGTGGCGATCTCCTTGGGTGCATAAACATAAAAAACTACAGGCAGGAATGTGGAAATACTCTTGCTTGTCCGCGGTGCAAAGTAAACTCGGCATTATTGCAAGCGGTATCGGACAACCAGTCCGTTCATGGGGTTGAAGCGATAGTTGAGACAACCAGGGTCCGTAATGGGATTCTGACCAGGAAGCTGCATTTTATGATTTCCGCTGTGCCGGTAGAATTCAGGCAGGGAAGGCGGGTCCTGGTTTGTATGGAAGATATTACAAAGAGGAAGCAGTTACAGACACGCCAGGCATTGGCTGAGAGATTGGAATCTGTTGCGCGCCTGACGACCGGACTGGCTCATGATTTCAAAAACCGTCTGTTTGTCATAATGGGTAATGCCGAATTGCTCAAAGGTGATCCTGCATGTGACGAGGAAAGCAGGAAGATGCTAGACGAGATTATTTCTGCCGCAAACCAGGTAAAGACCCTGGTATATAAGCTTCTTACTTACAGCCGCAAGCGTCCCATGGAGACGGTGCAAACAGACCTGCGCCGGGTTGTCGATGAGATTCTTCCTTTGTTGAGAAGAACGGTCCGGGAAGATATAGATATCCAGTGGTTTCCATCAGAGATAGATTGTCCGGTTGAGGTTGATCCCGGCCAGATCGAAAATGTCCTTATGGACCTTGCGGTAAATGCTCAGGATGCAATGCCTGATGGCGGCACTTTTGTGATCGAGACCGATGTTGTTGATATAGATACCGAATATGCCTCTCAAAAGCCCGGGGTTGTTCCTGGGCGTTATGTCAGGCTGACAGTTACAGACACCGGTTGCGGAATCGATCCGGCAATTATCGACAAAATCTTTGAGCCCTATTTCACCACCAAGGAGGAAGAAAAAGGTACAGGCCTTGGGCTCGCAAGTGTTTATGGCATAGTCAAAAAGCACCGGGGAAATATCTGGGTTTACAGCGAACCGCAAAAGGGCACCAGCTTCAAGATATATCTGCCATACCTTCTCGGCAGCGATGTGAGTCGTACCGGGGAAAAGAAAATAGAACGGAGAGCGCCCGAAGTAAGGGCCGGCATACATGTGCTAGTGGTGGAGGATGACCCTTCAGTCCGTCGTCTCACCTGCGCTATACTCGCACAGCACGGGTATCGGGTTTCAGAGGCCGTATCAGACAAAGACGCCCTCGCATTCGCGGTAAAGCATCCATCTGCAATAGATCTCGTACTTACCGATATAGTCCTCCCGGGTATGAATGGTGTGGAACTGTATAAAAAAATCAAGGAATACCAGCCAGGGGCAAAGGTAATATACATGTCCGGATATTCTGAAAAAGCCCTGGCTGATGAAATCGATATACATGATCAAGCCTTCCTTCATAAGCCTTTCTCTGTCTCCGAACTGATGGATCTGGTTTGTACGGTGCTGGAATAAATTTCCTGCGCACGGCATGCAAGATTCGCGTCGATTGATCCTTGTTTCAGGTATTGCCGCGGACGGCGGTTTCGTATATGTGGATTGAGGTGTTTTCACGGTAAAGTCCATCATCCACCCGAGGGCTGTTTTGCCCCGGCCGGGGGTGGTTACAGGGAGACCAGGAAGGCTTACGGTGCCTTCACAAATTAACAGGAAGAATTTAAGATGACGATATCTATGGTTTGGGCTTTTTTTTTACTGATTGTGGGTTTCGTCTTTCTGGTTAAGGGTGCTGATTTCCTCATAACGGGTTCAGTGGCGGTTGCTCACCGGTTTGATGTTTCTGATATTGCGATAGGACTCACTGTCGTAGCATTCGGCACATCCCTGCCCGAATTTGTGGTCAATATTGCGGCTTCCGCCCAGGGCAGCTCGGGAATAGCGGTAGGAAATGTGCTTGGAAGCAATATTGCAAACATTCTGCTGATTCTTGGAACATCTGCTGTAATTGCGCCGGTCGCGGTGCCCTCCCAGTCGATGGCCAGGGAGATCCCCTTCAGTCTTCTTGCGGTGTTGGTCCTCTGGATTGAAGCAAATGATCCCCTGCTAAACTCGGCGGATTCAGCTGTTCTTAGCCGTTCTGACGGTCTTGTTTTTCTTTGCTTTTTTGGAGTGTTTCTTTTTTACACGGCTGTTGCCGCAAGAAACGGTATTGGCGTAGACACTGCCGCAGGGCCCCGGGAGGATGAAAGAATATCAAAGGCGGTTTTGTCTGTAGTAGCCGGACTGATTGGGCTGTACCTCGGGGGAAAATGGATCGTGGACTCTGCTGTAAGGCTTGCTGAAGCCGCTGGGGTGAGCCAGGAGTTCGTGGGACTGTCTATTGTCGCGGTAGGCACGTCTTTGCCTGAACTGGCGGCGTCGGTCACCGCCATGTTGAAGAAAAGAGGGAATCTGGCTGTGGGAAACGTTATAGGCTCAAATATCTTCAACATATTTTTTGTGCTCGGCGCAAGCTCGGTCGTAAGGCCACTCCCGTTCACAGCAGCCTCTAACGTCGATATACTCGTGGTGGTTTTCTCAACCCTCGCCCTTCTCGGGTGCCTTTTTGCAGACAAGAAAAAGGAGCTCAAACGGATACACGGAATTATCTTTCTGATTTTTTATGTCTCCTATTTATTATTCCGGTATATTCGCCTGGAGGCCTGAAAAGGTTTATCTTGTGTTGTTTCTTGGGTGGTAATACTTCATTGCTTCGGGAAGAAGGGCCTTTATGGCTTTTATCCTTTTTGCGTCAGCCGGATGGGTGCTCAGGAATTCCGGCAATTCACCCCCCTTCTTCAAGGAAGCCATTCTCTTCCAGAAATTGACGGCTTCTGCCGGGTTGTATCCGGCCATGGCCATAAAAATAAGGCCCAGGTGATCAGCCTCTTTTTCCTGCAGTCTGCTGTATGGAAGCAGTACTCCAACTTGCGCGCCCAAGCCGTAAGCTGCCAGGAGAAGCTGTCTGGTGGCGGCCGGGCGGTCTGACAGCGCCTGTTCCAGGGCCATTCCCCCGAACTGTGCAAGTAGTCCCTGGCTCATTCGTTCGTTGCCATGTTTGGCCACGGCGTGGGCGATTTCATGGCCGAGCACTACTGCAAGACCGGTTTCATCCTTTGCAACCGGCAAGATGCCCGTGTATACCACGACCTTTCCACCGGGCATGCACCATGCATTTATCTCATCACTTTGAACAAGGTTGAATTCCCAGGAGTATTTTTTGATTTCACCAGCCATTCCGTGGGAGGCAAGATATGTTTCTACAGCCTTCGCTATCCTGGAACCCACGCGCTTGACCATGGCTGTTTTCTGTGGATCGTTTGAAAGCTTATGGGTGGACAGGAACTTGTCATACTCGGTGAGGCTCATTGCTATTATGGAATCATCAGGGATGAGGTTGAGCTGTCTGCGCCCTGTTATCGGGACAGTGGTGCATGACGAGGCCATTAAAATAACCAGAAGGATGAGCACAAGGCAGTTTATGCCAAGGGGCACAGGCCATTTGGATCCATTGTTATATGCGCGGACGGAGGCTCCTTTTCTCATGAATCTAAAAAGGGACAAAGCTGCTTTTTGCAGGTTCATCATGGTTGTCTCCTTTTGATTTTTTCTGTGAAGCCGTCTTAAGCAAGAACCTATTTTATGTTCTGTTTTATGTTCTGTCCCGGGTCTACGGGTTCGTAAAAGCGCCACCTGTTTTCTGTTATCAGCCTGGCTCCACGGCGGAAGGTCATATATGCGTATGCCCATTGAAGCATGACCGATATCCTGTTCTTGAATCCTATCAGGTAGAATATGTGAACAAAAAGCCACAAAAACCAGGCTATTAAACCTCCACCCTTGAAAGGGCCGAAGGTTATCACTGCTCTCCGCCTGCCTATGGTCGCCATCTGTCCCTTGTCCTTGTAAACAAAGGGTTTTCTTTCTTTGCCCGTAACATCGGCAAGTATATTGCCGGCGGCATGGATGCCCTCCTGCAGGGCCACAGGCGCTAGGGCCGGCAGAGGATCCGTGCCGGGGCCGCCTGGATGAGCAAGATCCCCGGCTACAAAGATATGCGGCCTGCCGGGCAGGCTAAGATCGGGATTTGTGAATATACGCATCGATTCATCCGTGGAGTCATCACTATCATGCTTTGGATAGATTCCTTTTACACCAGCAGCCCAAAGTTTTACTGCCGCCTCGATTCTTTCATTACCGATATCGACTCCGTTTTCATCAATGCCCGTAACTTTTTTTCCTGTCCAGACCTGCACCCCTATGGCTTCAAGGAATCTGGTGGCCTTTGCGGAAAGTGACTCGTGAAAGGCCGGCAAGATTCTTGGCCCGGCTTCTATCAAAAATATCCTTGCAAGCCTGGGATCAATTCTTTTGAAATCTTTTGCCAGGGTGAACCTTGAAATTTCAGCTATGGCTCCTGCTAGTTCCACACCTGTCGGACCCCCTCCCACGATCACAAAGGTCAGGTTCCGCGCGCGTATATCAGGATCTCGCGTGGCTTCTGCTACTTCAAACGCGGAGAGTATCCTCCTTCTTATCTCAAGGGCCTGTTCAATGGTTTTCAAGCCAGGAGCATGGACTTCCCATGACTCGTTGCCGAAATAAGTGTGTCTGACTCCGCAGCCGATGATCAGGTAATCGTACCAGAAAGTTCCTGCCGTGGTTGAAACGGTTTTATCAGCGTCATCTATACTTGTGACCTCGGCCTGGTACACCTCTATGTTCCTGTATTTGGACAGGATAGCGCGCAAGGGCACGGCTATGTCTGCGGGACTGAGTCCTGCTGTTGCGACCTGGTAGAGCAGGGGGGAAAAAACGTGATGATTTTTTTTATCGATCAATGCGACCCTGATGTTCTTTTTGTTACCCAGGCGCTTTGCCGCATTCAGCCCGGCAA
This sequence comes from uncultured Desulfobacteraceae bacterium, assembly GCA_964451355.1. Taxonomy (GTDB): domain Bacteria; phylum Desulfobacterota; class Desulfobacteria; order Desulfobacterales; family Desulfosalsimonadaceae; genus CAYVIE01. The sequence continues at coordinate 10,931 of CAYVIE010000045.1, read as the reverse complement.
AACCACCGCCGATGATAACAACACGGACTGGTTTTTGTTTACCGCCATCATGTGTTATGTTGGTGTGCGACATTGCTTGATGCCTCAACGATCCGCTCCTTAATGTATGCGACAATACCGGAATCGCTTGTAGTTATGTCGAAACAGTAGCCGTCTTTGCCCAGAAGGCCTCCCGGAATAAGATCCCCGAGGGATTCTGGATCGGTGATTGATTCTGCTGCAAAGCAGGCTGAGATCCACCTGGGTTGTTCATCGATTACATCTATCAAAGCAAGTGGTATGTCATTTGATTTTGCATCTTCCCCGGTCGGGTGTATGCGAAGGGAATATGATATTCCCGGCCTTGGTGAAAAGCGCAGCATGGTTTGAGGCAATGAATGAACGAACCGGTATAATTCCAGGAAAGCCTCCTTGATACCTGAATCGGAGTTGTCCCATTTGGCCAGAAAAGCATCTATGGCCTTTTGATCCTCAACTGTGATGAATTCTCCCATGACAATTTCCTTCTTTGGACTTGACGCTATGGTTGATGATCGCCTGTATGTCCGGAAATGCGATAAGTTGTGTTATTAGCACGCGTCTGCATGCCTGTGCAAGCAATGCGTTTTTAACCTGCTTGCCACATGGTCTGAAATGAGTTAAGAAAAAGAATCAACAAATATCACAGGAGGATTAAATGTCTCAAGACTGGGAAAGAGTGCGTGCCCACAAGAGGATCTTTTTCTCGAAACGACAGGACGTCAGGGCAAGGTTTACGGCAGGGAAAAAGGATCTCGGTTTCAGGGCGAAGGTTCTTGATTTGAGCCTTGGAGGGCTTGGCTGTTCTATGCGTAGGAATCAGGGTATCCACCTTGCAAAGGGGGTGAGGCTGAATCTCGGACTCCTTGGAGACGGCGCTGACTGGATCGTCGCCGCGGATACACCGGTGGAGATAAGGTGGATACTCGATATAGAGGGGTTTGATCATATCGGTTTCGGGTGCCGTTTCATAGACCTTGACCCCTCTACGGAAAAAGCTCTGCGCCAGGTGATCAATGAAGAGCTTGAAAGGCGGAATCGCTCTGGCAAGGTCAAAGACACAATCCAGCTTGCAGAAAAGGTTATAAAGAGTCCTGACTGGGATCCCGACAGTTCGCTATAGGATTTCGATATGTTGAGCCAGACTTGTGTACTGCCTGAAGGGCGGTTTGTGGTCGGTATACACGAGCCGTCTTTTTTTGTTGAGAACATGAGGGAAAAGGACTGGATTGCCTCATTGGGGACGGGTCCTGACGGTCATGATTATTTGAACAAAATCAATTTTCCCCCGGCTGACCTGGATATACGTGATGCCGCACCGATATACGAGATCAGGAATCCTTTCCCCTTTTGCGGCGCAACGTTCATACATTCCACCTGGGCTGATGCCAGGGCAAAGGATCCCTGCTCAATACGTTTGCAGGAGCCGGAACCTGTCGTTTTGAGGGATGCTTTTCCTGGTCTGCCCAATGATCTTGATGGGTTGAGCAGGTTTATCGAGGGCCTTCCTGCGCCGTTTAAGATTACGCTGGCTGTATGCGGGACCGACCCCATGGAATTGTCAGCCCTTGCCCATACATGTTGCAAGTTTGTGCTGGATGGTTCGGGTAAGCCTGTCGGTATGAGGTATGTCCGTGATGCCACAGGCGGGCTTATACCGGAAATTACAGCCCTCGATGTATTTGAAGCCCTTGCCAACAATCCCAACCTTCCTGATTCATATAAAAAGGTGATGGTTCTTTTTCCGGGCGCACAAGGGAAAAGTCCGGTGATCGGTGAGTGGTACAATGGCGGCAGGACCCATGTGTTTGAATATCTTAGAGCGAACAGCTACATACCTTGGGGTCATTTTGCGGCGAACATGGCGCATGACTCTATACGCTACAGCCTTTCTGATATGACCATGGAAGATATGTCGGCATTAAGGCATCTGTATTACCAGAGGACCTATCTTCGCCTCTCAAGGCTCATGGGACTGGATCCCGGAACCAGGAGGCGGCGGCTCTCCAATATAGAGCTGGAAGACTTGCGATGCATGCTCTATGATAAATTGAAAAATGCCCGGACTGCTGATTCTCTTGCTTTTGACAGGACCCTGTGGGGTTGGAATTTCGGATTTGATTATGCGCCCACAGGCTATCGGCTCCACGGCTCTCACCAGCAGATTCACCAGCAGTATGCGCTGATACCAGGATATATCCCCTCCGCCTCTGCCTCTGCAGAAAAGGTGCGTCCCTTTGCATGCGGCGACATGGTGGCTGAATTTATAAAACGTTACCAGGATGCTTTTGGCGTGCGTTTTTTTGATGCTTTCTTGTCGGCCGTTGAAAATAACACCAGGACCGATGGAAAGGATGAATTGCCGGAAAGCCTTGTAGTTTTTAGTGACAAAAATGTCATCCTCTATGTGCCAAAGGCACAGACATCCCAATGGGAGGTCCAGGTAGTTTCAAGGCAGCCGGTTGGAAACATACTTGAGGCTGATTCAGATACAAGGCGGTCCCTTGACAAAGCGCTCTTTTTGGGCGCACGCGCTCTTGGTGTCCTTGGAGTACGCATGGTTCATTTTATCGAGTATTCCAAGCCTTTTTGTGATACTTCTGACAGGCAGCACATACTTTATTCTGTTTTACCCAGGCTTCCGGAGTCGCCTGGAGCGTTTACCGAGGCTCAGCGCCGGTACATATCGGGGCATTATCCCGAGGATTTTGCCTTTGCCCTGCGTTGCGCACTGTCCGGTCTGGAAGATGCAATGGATGCTTGTAAGTGACGGGTTTGCTATTAAATCCCTGAATACATGACATAAGAGGTTGTATCCTTGTTTTTGGGTCAAAACTCGATTTTTTACCAGCCCGTAACCCGCTCCATGGCGGTTCGGCCCCGTGCCTGAAAGGAGGCTGTTCAGCTTCGTTTCAAAGTGATTCATGAAATGGATACAGCCTTCTGCAACACGAAAAAGCATATCAGTGCTGTATTGATGAAAAACAAAAATGTAATATTTATTTACAAATTTGTAAGTTGATTGATTGATTCTCAAGGATTTTTAATGGCTCAACCTCATGAAATTTATATTGATTATTCTTTTTATCATTTTTGGTATGATTATTGCATGTAATTAATATATTATGACGCTAAAAAAAGAATCCTTAGTTCAAGAAAATAAAGCCGTGCAGGCCGGAGAGATCAGCCAGGATAGACAGGCTCTTTTCGCCGAAATGGGTGAAATGCCGGCTGATAAATTTTTGGCGCAGCATTCCAGGATCTTTGACAACTATTTTGAAAAGACCTTTGAAAGGAGCAGGATCGGGCCCAGGCTTTTTTCCGGGATGTCTCATTTCGCATTGATCGCATTGGGTGGGTATGGAAGGTCCGAGATGTGCCTTGGTTCTGATGTCGATCTCCTTTTTCTTTTTTCGGGCAAGGTGCCTGAATCCGCTGATTCTCTTGTGGAAGAATATGTTTATCCATTGTGGGATGCCGGTCTGGATGTGGGGTATGCTATACGTTGTATATCTGAAACCACGAGGCTTGCGCAATCAGACTACCAGGTGTTTACCTCGATTCTCGATGCGCGTTTCATTTGTGGTGACTCGTCAGTATTCATGCAAATGACGGACCTGCTAAGGGAGAAGATCATTGCAAAACGCAGGAAACGGATAGAAGGATGGCTGGCGGATCAGGCATATGAACGTTCGGCGCTCTTTGGAGAGTCCACACATCTGCTCGAGCCGAATATAAAGGAGGGTGCCGGCGGGTTGCGTGATTATCATACGATCCTGTGGCTGGCAAAGGTTCGTTTTGGAATAAGCGGTTTCAGGGATGTAAAACTTGAGGGAATATGGTCGGAAAACGAGTTTGAGCGCTTGTGGAATGCTCTTGTTTATTTATGGGATATCAGAAACAGATTGCACAGGTTGTGCGGCCGCAAGTGTGACAGGCTATATTTTCCCTACCAGGCGAGACTCGCTGGGATTGACCTGCCTGTATCCGGGCAGGAACAGGAAAGGGTGGAGGAATTCATCTCCAGGGTTCATTCCAGCATGCGTCTTGTGAGGTCGGAGCTGGATCTTTTCGTATCAGAGCTTGGGATCAGGAAACGAATTTTTTTCAGAAAGATACATAAAAAACATACATTACCACCTGGATTGCGCATAAGTGACGAGGGGATCGGCTTTGCTTCCGCAAGAAGAATAGCATCTGATCCAAGGATACTCGTTAGAATATTTTTTCATGCAGCCAGGCTCGGGGTCAGGGTGACACGTGAAGGATGCCGTCTTGTCAGGGAATTTCGTGATTTTGCCAGAAGCTCTTTTTTGGAAGAACCAGAGCTCAGGGAAGCATTCATGACTGTCCTTGCATCAGGCGGCCGGCCTTCCCCCCTGGAGCAGATGCACGAAACCGGGTTGTTATGCAGGCTGATCCCGGAATTCGAGTCAATTACGGACAGGGTTCTGTTTGACGCATATCATCTTTTCCCGGTGGACATACATTCCATTCGAACGGTTAAAGCTATCCAGGACATGGGCAGGTCCAAGTCGTTACAGGTTGATCCCTTGTGCGGCAAGGTTTTAAAAGGGTTGAGAAAACGCCGGCCATTATTTCTTGCAGCTTTGCTGCATGATATAGGCAAGGGCGTCACACCTGGCAACCATTCTCAAAAAGGGGCTGAAATCGCCGGTAAAATTTTACGCAGGGCAGGATTCCCTGATGAAGAAATCGAGCAGGTTGTCTTCCTGGTTGAAAATCACCTTTTCCTTATCAAGACGGCGTCAAGGTATGACCTGACCGATGAGGAGACCGTGATCCGATGTGCAAGACATATCGGAAGGGTGGATCTTTTGAAGATGTTATACCTTCTGACCGTGGCTGATTCGATGGCCACCGGCCCGAAAGCGTGGAACGACTGGACCGCCGCCCTTGTAACGGAGCTTTTCTTAAAAACCATGCGCATGATGGAAAAGGGAAAGCTCGCATCGTCGAGTGCTGTCAGGCGAATTGAACAAAAAAAAGAGAAGTTCAAAAAAGAGGTCGGACACAGGTTTCCTGGAATGGAGCCAAACAAAATCCTTGAAATGTTTTCACCGCGTTACCTGCTGCACGTGGCCCCGGAAGATATGGTCCGTCACTTCGATTTGTACAGATCCATGGGGGATGCGCCGTTTGCAATGGATATCCTGGAAGGGCCTTCGCAGGGGACCAAAAAGGTTGTGATATGCGCTAAAGATACACATGGACTCTTTTCCATGATATCAGGCGCCATGACCAGGAATTCGATGAATATACTGAATGCTCAGGTATATACATGGAAGAACAGGATAGCTTTGGATGTTTTTACGGTTATGCCTCCATCCGATCCCGAGGTCGCCCAAAGGGAATTTCGCAGGCTGGAGGATGATCTGGCTGCTGCCATTTCAGGCCGTCTGGACCTTTCCCGGGCGTTGAGCAATATACGCAAGATAGGCGCGGGCCCGGAAAGCCCGAAGCTTCGCAGCGCACGGGTCAGGGTGGACAACGAGACATCGAGTTTTTTTACCATCATTGAGGTTTTTGCATATGATTTCCCCGGCTTGTTGTTTGTCGTCACCCAGACCATGGCGCGCCTGGGCCTGGAGATCTGGGTGGCGAATATAGCGACAAAGGTGGATCAGGTGCTCGATGTTTTCTATGTGAAGGGCACAGATGGAGAGAAGGTGGATGATCCCGGCGCAGTTGAGCGGATTAAGGCAGAGATCAAAAAAGTTTTTGAACAATGAATTCTAGTAATTTTAAAACGCCCCGCGAAAATCGCATACCCGGTTTGCTGTTCCTGAATCTGTGATATTTCATCCGGCATACTGGAAAGCGTTCACTGATCCAGGTGAAAAATTTTATGGTGAGCAGCAAAACGGACCATAAAGCGGATTAATTATAAATTTTCATGATTAGCAGCAATCACCCCCGGGCATGAAAAGAGGTCTGTCCCTCTCTACAGCCCCGGAGGTGTTTTCACGGTAAAATATCGTTTTTGTGTTTAACTATATGAGGATTTAATTTTTTTCACGGATTCAGGATGTTGAAAACACTGTCATATGCCAGGTTGAAGCAGGCGGGAGCGACTTCCGCCGTCACAGGTTCTTTGAAGTATTTACATGGAAAACAAAGGAGCGGATCATGAAAAAGATTGAGGCTGTCATAAAGCCGTTTAAACTCGATGATGTAAGGGAGGCGTTGACAGATATCGGCATCCAGGGGATGACGATTTATGAGGTCAAGGGGTATGGCCGCCAGAAGGGGCACAAGGAAGTTTACAGGGGAGCTGAGTACCTTGTTGATTTCATGCCTAAGATAAAGATAGAGGTTGTTGTTGCAGATGATCTGGTTCAGAAAGCTATCGAGGCCATCTGCAAGTCAGCGGCTACAGGCAAGATTGGTGACGGTAAGATTTTTGTCATACCAGTAGAGGAAGTTGTCAGGGTCAGGACTGGTGAGACCGGGGCACAGGCCCTCTGATATTTATTTTATTTTGCCCGGGCATAAGAGTCATTGGTGGTATTGGGAAATTGTTCCGGGTGGTGATTTTTTAACCCATAGGAAGCAGGAGAGAACTTATGGAGCCCAAAGACGTTCTGAAGATGATCAAGGAGGAAGAGATCCGCGTGGTTGATCTCAGGTTCATGGATTTTCCCGGGATCTGGCAGCATTTCACTGTTCCGGTCTCAGAGTTTGATGAAAAAAGCTTTGAGGATGGTTTCGGCTTTGATGGATCCAGCATCCGCGGTTGGCAGCCGATTCACGCCAGCGACATGCTGGTCGTACCGGATGCATCAACACCCAAGATCGATCCTTTCTTCGAGGAAAAGACCCTTGTGCTTATTGGAAATATTGTTGATCCCATCACCCGTGAACCATACAGCAGGGATCCCAGGTATATTGCCCAGAAGGCCGAGGCATATCTGAAGCAGACCGGTGTCGGCGACACCGCCTTTTTCGGGCCCGAGGCCGAGTTTTTCATATTCGATGATGTCCGTTTTGCAAACGAGCGCAACCATGCCTTCTATAAGATAGATTCTGAAGAGGGCATATGGAACTCAGGCCGCGAGGAGAATCCAAATCTCGGATACAAGCCCCGTCACAAGGAAGGATATTTCCCTGTTCCTCCCATGGACAAATTTCAGGACATGCGGACAGAGATGCTTCTTGTACTGGAGGATCTTGGTATCGACGTGGAATGCCAGCACCACGAGGTGGCGACAGCGGGCCAGGCTGAAATAGATATGAGGTTCAAGCCGCTGCTTGCCATGGGCGATCAGCTTGTCTGGTTCAAGTATGTTTTGAAAAATATTGCGTATGCTTACGGCAGGACGGTGACGTTCATGCCCAAGCCTATATTCGAGGACAACGGTTCCGGGATGCATACCCATATGAGCATCTGGAAAGACGGGAAACCGGTTTTCGCAGGTGACGGTTATGCCGGCCTCTCCCAGGAGGCTTTGTGGGCTGTTGGCGGCATTTTGAAGCATTGCAAAGCTGTGTGCGCTTTCACAAACCCAACCATGAATTCATACAAGAGGCTTGTTCCCGGTTTCGAGGCCCCGGTGAACCTTGCCTATTCGAGCAGGAACAGGAGCGCTGCTGTCCGGATTCCCATGTATTCAGACTCTCCAAAGGCAAAGAGGATAGAGTTCAGGACGCCTGATCCCTCCTGCAACGGATACCTGGCATTTTCAGCAATGCTTATGGCTGCTTTGGACGGCATAGAAAACAGGATAGATCCGGGCGATCCCTTGGACAAGAATATCTATGACCTGCCCCCGGAAGAGCTTGCAAAGATCGATTCAGCTCCTGGTTCCCTGGAAGAGGCACTGGAGGCATTGAAAAATGATCACGGGTTCCTGCTCAAGGGCGGTGTTTTTACCCAGGATGTAATAGATATGTGGATTTCATACAAGATGAACAACGAGGTTAATCCGGTCAAGTTGCGCCCGCATCCCTATGAATTCTATCTCTATTTTGACATATGATTGTCTTTTAGAGGTTCAATGATCCGGTGTCAGAACAAGAAGACGGTCCCCCCGGGCCGTCTTCTTGCTTTATAATCACGCGGGGTTGTGCGGCATACCCGGTTGGGCCGATTCAGGGACTGAGCCGGTCTGTTATCCAGGCGTCAGCAAGACTTATAAGTCGTAGATCAGTAAAGAAACCGCAATGCCCTCCCCAGGGTAGTATATTAATATGAATGTTGGGTGCCTTTTGAAGGTTTAAAAGATCTTCAACTGGAATAACAGGATCGTCTGCGGCTGCAAGAATGGAGCATGGAGTCTTTATCCTGGAGACCGTATCGCCTGTAATGGTATAGCCATTGAAATAGGCGGTAATGGATTCAAAGGGGGTGAATTTCTCTACGAAATAATCCGTCATTGAAAACAGGTCTTTGTTGCTGGTCAGGAGTGGATCTATATCCTTCAAGCCTTGTAATGCGAGTCTTTTTTGCAAAAGAGAGTCCTTCCACTTTTTCTTGTAATATGCGTGATATAGAGGGAATCCACGGACTATGGCATGGGTGGTCTTTTGAGGGTCGCATACAGGGCAAACGGCTGCGGCAGCATCTATCCTCAGTCCCGCATCCATGGCTTTTGATGTGATTCTTAAAACGAAATTGCCGCCAAGGGAAAAACCGCACAGGGCAAGCCTTTCTGGTTTAAATCTTTGTTGTATTGCAAGAATCGCCTCGGTAAGCATATCGATCCTGCACGAGTGGAATACGTTCTGGTTCAGGTGCTGGCTGTTTCCGTGGTCAGGAAGGTTTAGGGCAAGCACATCAAAGCCTGCATTAAAGAGTTCACTGGCTGCTGATACCAGGTAGTTGGAATAAATTGATCCTGCCCATCCGTGTATAAGAACGGCCAGACCCGGATGTTTGTTATGGTGGCGGCTGTCAGGATTCTTCGCCATGCTGAAAGCCAGTTGCCAGCCCGATTCCGTGGTAAGTATCGATACCGCCGAACCTGCCAGGTATTTTGCAGCTCGTTTTTTGACCAGTATGCGTCTTGCAGGTAACCCTGCAAGGATGGTCTGCATGTGGGGGTTTCTAAGTAAAAGCATGGGCGGAGTTATGTCAGTCATGGATCCGGAGCCTGTATTCCGCTTATATTCCATATGCCTGTCTTTTCCTGTGTCATGGTTTTGTATGGGGGCGCCTGCGATGTACCGGGTGTTTTTCATATAGCCGGAAATACCGCTTGCCGATAGATATAAATTGTGATCTTTTTTAAAAAGATGCCATAATATGCAACAATATCATGAGTCTCTTACAGATTTCGCAGGGTTCTTTATGGTGTATCGCACCTGTACTTGTCAAGATGCCTTTACTTACGGAGGCATCGGGCCTGTTTGAAAATATTGCTGCATGAAGGGGCAGTCGCTGCAAGGGGAGTGATAAAAGAAATATGTTTACGAAGAAAAGCGGTCAGGGATTTCATGAAATAATGCCCGGAGTCGAATTAAAGGTTCTGTGCATGGACGCCAATACTCTTATGGCGGAATACAGAATGAAAAAGGGAAACAATTTGCCGTTGCATGATCATCCCCATGAGCAGACCGGTTTTCTTGTATCAGGCGAAATCAGGCTTATTATTGGTGATGATGTTTTCGATGCAAGACCGGGTGACGCATGGTCTATTCCGGGCGGTGTTGTTCATGGAGCCGAGGTATTGGAAGATTCCACTGCAATCGAGGTATTTTCACCCGTGAGAGAAGATTTTGCCCGGTTGTTTGATTCAGGGATAAAAAAGCCGTGAATCCATAACAGACTTGTTGTCCCTTGATATCGTGAGGTGAAAGATCCATCGTGAAACGCTTTGCGCAAGTATGCCGGCCATGAAAGGGAAGGCCGCAGCAGGAGTTTGCTTATGTGCGGGCGGTTTGGACTGTGGGCCGGAATCCCGGCCATAAAAGAACGATTTGGCATTGATGCCACCGTGGAGATATCACCCAGGTATAACATCGCCCCGGGCCAGCCTGCCTGTGCCATCCGGGAAAACAGGACCGGTAAAAGGATCATGGATTTTATGTTGTGGGGGTTTTTGTTGCCCTCACACGTTTCCGGCTCGGGTGAGCTTCTCGTAAACGCCAGGGCGGAAACCGTCTTTGTCAGGTCATTGTTCAGGTTCCCTGTGCGTTTCAGGCGCTGCCTTGTCCCGGCATCAGGGTTTTACGAATGGAGGGCATCCTATGGAAAGAAGGTTCCATATCTGGTACGCTTGAAGAATGGCGATTTTTTTGCCATGGCAGGCATTTGGGAACGGCCCCGCAGGGGCAATGCCGGCAGGGTAGTGGACGGTGCTCGCTTCTTGCTGCTCACGTGCGTTGCAGAGGGAGAAGTAGCCCGGGTTCATCACCGTATGCCCGTTGTTTTGTCAAGTGATGCCTGGGAGATGTGGCTTGACCGTGAGATTACCTCTGCTTCAAGGATCGCATCTATTTTAAGGATGCGACTTTCCAGTGATGCGTGGGATATTACGCGCATTGGAACAGGTATAAACAACCCGCAAAGCGAGGGGCCACAGCTCATAGCCCCTCGTGGAAGCTTCGGTGATTCCGGGGTTCAATCTTTCATAAACGGTTTTGAGCAGGATAAACCGTCCTGAGTTGTGAAACAGCTTTCTTAAAAAAAGTATACACCCAAAGGCTTAAAGTAGACTTGACCCTTTTAATTGTTTTTTTCTGCCTGAATCCGTGAGCGTTCATCCTTGCCCCCAGGAAAGGGATTTTTTGTGTATCATATGGCGAGGTCATGGAATTCATTTTTTTGAAATATGATTAACTCATAAAAAAAACGTGGTTTTTTTACTTAAAAAATGATTCAACCCTGTTGAAAATACATGCGACGGCTTCGTAAACAATCATGAGAGTGACTCTCACCCCCGAGCATGAAA
>CAYVIE010000044.1:5207-19933 GCA_964451355.1 uncultured Desulfobacteraceae bacterium | reverse complement strand
AGATATCCGGGTGCTTTCGATCCATTGATGGTGCGAAGATGTTTTGTAGAATCCGAAGCTATTTATCGACTTGCCGCAAACAAGGTATCAAAGCAGGTTATGCGTTGAACTTTTGTTTTCAGGGAAACAGCCGGATTTTGAAAAGTAAAAACTGTAAGCCACATAAAATTACGCTGAATAGTTACTGTGAAACAAAGAAAACAGGTAACAGTAACCTTTAAATTGTTGGAAAGAGCTTCCGGAGCACATGCTTTTGCATGTGTCTATAAATTTATCGTTATCCATGAGGGGTTAGTCAATACGAATTTCGGATAGCGAGAAACAAAGGCTATGCAGTGTTCTGGGAAAAACGTTTTGCTTAACTGTGATAACGCCCATGGAGACGGGAAAAAAACAGCCTTGTTTTCATGTGGGGGAGCTTACAGGACAATCATGAATTTACCTTGAAAACACCTCCAATGCTGGGGAGAAAGACAGACTTCTTTTCATGCCCGGGAGTGATTGTTGCTTATCATGAAAGTTTACGAGAATATCATTTTGGTTGAATTAATTTTTTTGTTATGGGTATCGTGAAATAAAAAAATATCAACTATGCAGTACCATGTGAGGGCAAATTTTACTGATGAATGGCAATAATCGTATCCGGATAGATTTTGAAAAGAGGGAAAACGGTTTCATTTCTCCGCATGGAGTCCCGTCTTCAGCCTCCAGGGGAAGGATGAGGGCTGAACCCATGTGTCCGGTGCGGACACTTTTCCAGCAGGACAGGGACAGGATCGTTTATTCAAACGCTTTCAGACGATTAAAACACAAGACCCAGGTCTTTCTCTCCCCCCTTGGAGATCATTACAGGACACGGCTTACCCATACCCTTGAGGTTGCTGAGGTCGCCAGAACCATCAGCAGGGCGTTGAGATTGAACGAGGACCTTGTTGAAGCCATTGCCCTGGGACATGACCTGGGCCATCCTCCCTTCGGCCACAGCGGGGAGGCCGCCTTGAAGGAGATCTATTCAAAGGATTTCACCCACAGCGATCAGAGCCTGCGTGTGGTAGACCGGCTTGAAAGAAATGGTGAAGGTTTGAATCTCACCTGGGAAGTAAGAGACGGGATACTCAAGCATTCGAAAGGATTCGGCGATATAATTCCGGCTGATCCCGGTTCCATGGCAGCTACCCTGGAGGGGAGAATCGTGAGGTTTGCCGATATCATAGCCTACCTGAACCACGATCTGGATGATGCTGTCAGAAGCGGGGTGATTACTGATGACATGATACCGGAATACTGCTTGGAGGTACTTGGTGAAACCCATGCTCAGCGGGCTACCACAATGATCCGTGATCTTATCTTTTCGACCAAGGCATGCGATGGTGAGTTGCACCTTGGTTTTTCCAGGCCGGTGCACGAGGCGATGTCCGCGTTGAGGCGTTTCCTATACAAGAACGTTTACCGCGCCGAGCCGGTGCATGCTGAGTTCCTGAAAGCCAAGAAGATGATCGTTGAGATCTACCAGTACTTTGTTGAAAATCCCGAAGAACTCAAAGAGAGGCTCAAAGATATGGAACTGGCCTTTATCCTGGATTTCGGCGATCCATTGGAGCGCATGGTTGCCGACTTCATTGCGAGCATGACGGATCGCTACATAATGAACCTCTATAGTGAAATCTTTGTCCCCGCGCCACTGGTATGAAGATGCAAAAAATTATCCCCCATGTCACCGATACCAGAAAACTCGAGTCTTTTTTTCATGAACTCTCCTTGCTCAATGAGCGTATGGATTCAGAATACAGCCGAGTTGCGGAGTTTTATGGTTTTACATGTAACGGGTGCGGGGAAAACTGCTGTGAAACCCTGTTTTACCATCATACCTGGGTGGAGGTCTTTTACCTCAGGTCCGCCTTTGAGGCAATGGAACCACGGATGCGCGAATTCGTTTATCATGAAGCCGAGAGCTATTTGTCGATACTTGATAGCTTCGAGGCTTCACGTAAAAAAAATTCCCCGACAGCTCCATTCAGGCGGATGTGCCCTTTGAACATAAACCAGAAATGCATATTGTATCGCTTCCGCCCGATGATATGCAGACTTCATGGTATACCCCACGAGGTGGCTATCCCGGGGCGGCCAAGGATTTTTGGCAGGGGATGCGCTGAATTTCAACGGCAGGCACAGGATATGCCATACAGGGTTTTTGACAGGACTCCCTTTTACATGGATCTTTCTCGCATAGAGGATGGATTCAGGAGAGAGTTTGACATAAATGTGAAGTGTAATCTCACTGTGGCGCATATCCTCACCCTCCGGTAGATAGCACAGACAGGAGAGAATCCTAAATGAAGCTGATAGAGAAAAGTAAGGCTCCGGATGATCTGAAAACCCCCTTGGGCAAACATGACCGGTTCAGGTTCAGGTGCCATCCCGGGCTGGAATGTTTCAATCTGTGCTGCAGGGACTTGAGGCTATTTCTCCAGCCTTACGATGTCGCCCGGTTGCGCAAGAACCTGGGGATCGAGTCTGCTGAATTCATCGCTGAATATACAGAACCGGTCAGGCGGGAAGGTATATATTTCCCTCATCTCATGTTGAAGATGAAGAATGATAAGGAGCGTACATGTCCTTTTCTCACAGATAAAGGGTGCAGGGTATATCCAGACCGTCCCCAGACCTGTCGTTCATTTCCTGTGGAGTGCGCCCTTCATTTCAGCGACAAGGGGGCGAAACCCAAGATGGTCTACTTCTTCAAGCCTCCGCCTTTCTGCCTGGGGCAGAACGAACCGGTGCAATGGACTGTGGAATCATGGGAAAGGGATCAGAATGCCTCTTTATACAACCGGATGACAGCAAGATGGGCGCTCTTTTTGACGGAATTCCTTGCCGACCCGTGGGGCGATGAGCAAATGTCGGGTCAAAAGGTGCAGATGGCTTTCATGGCGGCCTACGACATAGATACCTTCAGGAAGTTAGCCTGTGGGAGATCGTTTCTGTCCAGGTTTCATGTGCACCCGGATATCCGGTTGAAAATGAAAAGGGATGATATCGCACTTCTCCGCCTTTCCGAGGCGTGGATTCGCATGATCGCGTTCGGGCGGCCCACTCCGGGTGTTCTTTCCGTTTCTGTGGAATGAATCCATGCGGGCAGCAGCCGAAACCGGATCGGCCTTGAAATACTGCTGCGATGGAAACCCGGCCGCGGAAAAATATTGTGCCAGGCGATATGCTTAGGCGGAGGGTGCGGATCGTCCCCGCTCATTAGGACCGGCCAGGTAAATTTATCCCGAAAAAATCAAGCGCATTCTTGTAAATGACCTTATGGCGTATTTCTTGGTCAATGCCCGGTTCGTCCACGAATTCCACGAGATCCGTATAGAAGACCGTGCCGGAATCCGTGTTCAGCATTATCCGGGATATGTGTTCCCCGCATGCTGCCATGATCCTGATCGCATCTTTTTTGTCCACTTTTATGGGCGAGATCGTGATACCGGCAAAATAACCGGCTGACAGCGCTTCGGCAATCAGGCTGGAGTCACAGTGATCAATCACAATATTCATCCTGGCTCCGGGATAACTCGCCAGAATTTCGAGGGTTTTCTGAGCCACAACAGCCTTGTTCTTCCGGGGGGTATGTATCCCGAAAACCTTTTTTCTTGATACCACTTCAGGCCATAGGTCGAGCTGGGCTGAAAGAATGTCGATTTCTATTTGACTGCCTGTCTCGAGTCCTATCTCCCCTATTCCAAGGCAAAGTGGATCATCCAGGAAGGGGAGGAGGAGATCCTTGACCCTGCCGGGTGTCAGGCCGTCTGGTATGTTTCTCGGATGGATGCCAGCGAGATATGCGCATGCAAAGCTGTATTCCGAAAGTTCACGTATAGTTTCCGAATGTTTTTCAAGGTATGACCATAGATCGGAAACGGTTTGTATTTGAAGCCCGAATGACCAGGATACAGCAAAACAGCCTTTTTCCTTCAGGAAATCGATGTTTCCCTTATTTTTTACGGCCACATGATCCAGGTGTGTGTGCGAGTCGACAAATATGATTTCGTACGGGAAATTCATGGTCATGCTCCTGACTGTAAATTTTGGTGGATTTGGCCGATTCGTTCCTTGAGGCGCAGGGCTTGAGGTCCCGGGATTGACATATGTCTTGCCTGATCGTGATAATACGGTCTGCCTCGTCTTGTTCCGGAACTTCCATTTCTCTGGCGAATGCGTCGATGACTTCACAGGGCACGGGTTTCCGTCTTTGGGCATTTCTTTTCTTGCAGACTTCGGGGGGGATATCGAAATAATAGATCCAAACTTTGTAGCCGGCTTTTTTCGCTATATCTGCCAGCTCTTTTCTGTGGGTTTTCTTGATGCTTGTATTGTGCACAATGATCGATTTTCCTTCTGATATTGCCTGTATCAGGGCTTTTTTCTGGAATTCCACAAGAAGTTCGACTCCCCCGGGGCCGTCTTGTATTGAGGCGTCTCCCCAAAGCCTTTCACGGAGATCATCCAGGGAGATTTTCACGTCAAAGCCCAGCCGAGCGGCAAGGGTGCTCTTGCCGGCCCCTGGAAGGCCGACCGTGATTCCGAGAATCCTGTCGGTAGATCTGGCTTGATCCATGGGCTGATGTTTACTGGTTGTCTGATCCGGAATATTTGAGACGGCCTTTTTTGTAAGCGGACACGTCGAGCCCGGCGGCCTGATGAAAAATCTTATGAATCATGTTTTTTCCAGTATTCGAGTCGCTGTTGTATCCATTTCTCAAACCCTCTTGGGCTTGGCGAATAGAATTTTTCTTCCTTGATCTTATCCGGCAAGTACTGCTGGCTGACGTATGCGCCCGGAAAATCGTGGGGATATTTGTATCCGTCGCCGTAGCCCATGTCATCCATCAGTTTTGTGGGCGCGTTTCTCAGGTGGAGGGGGACAGGCAGGTATCCTGTTTCATCGACAGTATCCATGGCTTTGTTAAAGGCCGTGTATATGCTGTTGCTCTTCGGGGCGGTGGCCAGGTATACGGCTGCTTCGGCAAGGCATAGTTCTCCTTCAGGAGAGCCCAGGAACCGGTATGCCTCCATGGCGCTGCACGCTACAGTAAGAGCCCTTGGATCAGCCACGCCCACGTCTTCGGCTGCGAAGCGGATCATGCGTCTTGCAATGTACAAAGGGTCCTCTCCGCCTTTGAGCATCCTTGCAAGCCAGTACAGGGCGGCGTCAGGATCGCTTCCCCTGAGGCTCTTGTGAAAGGCTGATATGAGATTATAGTGTTCTTCGCCATTCTTGTCGTAGAGTATCTTTTTTTGCCATACTTTCTCTATGAGCTCTGCTGTAATGGTTTTGGTTTTTGCGCCTGCTGCGTGCATGGCTGCGGTCTCCAGGATGGATAACGCGGCCCTTGCATCGCCGCCTGATGCTGCGGCGATTTTTTCAACGGCATTTTCTTTTGCCGCCACTCCTAACCGGCCAAGCCCTCTTTCATCATCGGCGAGCGCTCTTAGCACCAGTTCGCGTATTTCGTTTTCATTCAACGCTGTCAGTTTTATCACTCTGCATCGTGACAACAGGGCCGGTATGACCGAGAAAGATGGATTTTCGGTTGTAGCGCCTATCAGGAGGATGTAGCCGGTCTCAACATGGTGCAGGAATGCATCCTGCTGGGCCTTGTTGAACCTGTGTATTTCGTCGACAAAAAGGATGGTCCTTCTTTGCCTGTATATGCGTTCTTTTTTTGCTTCGTCAATTACATTCCTGATGTCCTTCACGCCGGAAAGTACCGCTGAGATCTGTATGAACCTGCTTTTTGTCTTTCTGGCGATGATTTTCGCAAGAGTCGTCTTACCGCAGCCTGGCGGACCCCACAGGATCATTGAAAAAAGCTTGTCCTGGGAAATGGCCTTGTACAAGGGCGTATCAGGGCCTATCGCCTCAACCTGCCCGATGAATTCGGAAAGGTCCCTGGGGCGCATCCGGTCGGCGAGCGGCCTGTCGGATTCCATCACCCTGTTTGCCATTTCTTCGAATAGGTCCATTGGTCCCGGTCCTGTTAGTTGAAACATGATTGCTCAGTCTGGAACAATATACATGTATCATGTACGGCAGGTTTGAATATGATTCCTTCAGTTCTCTCCCCTTTTCCTCAAAAGGATCCGTATGGGGGTTTTGTCTAGTCCGGCGGCCTCCCTTATCTGGTTTGTAAGGTATCTCTGGTAGGAGAAGTGGACCCCCTCCGGATAGTTTGTGAAAAAGACGAAAGTGGGGGGACAAGCCGATACCTGGGTGGCGTAGTAAAACTTTATGCGCCGCCCGTGGTAAAGTGATGGCTCTGTTTTTGCTGTTGCATCGGCAACGATGCGGTTCAAGGGACCTGTGGGGATTCTCGTTTTATACTGTTTGTAGACCTCGTTGACCCGGCCAAAAAGTTTGTGCAGGTTTTTTCCGGTTTTTGCGGATACCAGAATGTGCGGGGCGAAGCGTAAGAATTTCGCTTTTACCTCAAGACTGTCACGAAGATTTTTCGCTTTTCTTGCTGGATCGGATACAAGGTCCCACTTGTTGAAAGCAAAGACCGCACCTTTGCCCTGGGTAAAGACAGCCCCTGCAACCTTTATATCCTGATCTGTCAATCCTTCGACCGCATCGGTGACTATGACAGCGACATCACACCTTGCGATGCTTTTTATAGCCTTGATGACGGATACTTTTTCAAGTTTTTTCTTTACCTTGGCCTTCCTGCGGATACCTGCCGTATCTATGAGGATGAAATCCATGCCGTTCACCCTGCACCTCGTATCTATTGAATCCCTTGTGGTGCCTGGGATATCGGATACGATCATCCTGTTTTCGCCAAGGATTCTGTTTACAATGGAGGACTTGCCGACATTAGGCCTGCCGACGAGAGCCACCCTGATTGCATCAGGCTCAGGTTCGGGACCGGTATCAGGAAGCGTCGATACAAGGCTGTCCATCAGGGCGGATATGCCGTATCCGTGCGCTGCTGATATGGGGAAGATCGGGTCTATTCCCAGGGAGAAGAATTCCTGCCACTCGGCCTCCTTGCCCTCGTGATCGATTTTATTTACGGCATAAAAAACCGGAATCTCAAGATCACGGAATAAATCGACCATCTCCCGGTCATAGGGTGTTATCCCTTCCCTGCCGTCAAAAAGAACGATCAGAGCGGACGATTCCCTGACAGCTGCAAGGATTTGCTCTTGTATCACGGAAGAGAAGGGATCCTCCTTTTTCCCGGCGAAACCACCGGTATCTACAAGAATGAATTCTTTATCGTCCCATCTGGCAGGCCTGTATAGCCTGTCCCTCGTGACTCCGGGGATATCGTCGACAATGGCGTCCTTGCTTTTTGTCAGGCGGTTGAACAGCGTCGATTTGCCGGCGTTGGGACGCCCGGCGAGGGTTATGATGGGTTTCATCAGAAAAACCTATATTTTATATATGATGCGGCGATCAGTAATTATTATATCAACATACTTGTCATGTGATTCCATGGGGACCTGGGATACAAGCTGTTCCTCGAAAGCTAACGATACTTTCCTGGCGGTATTGGGAAGTTTCGGTATCAGGCGGTCATACTTGCCGTCTCCGGGCCCGAGTCTGCCGCCTTTTTCGTCAAACGCTATTCCAGGTATGAAAGCAATATCGATTTCATCCACTAGAACCGGCCTGCACTTGTCAGGATCGGGTTCAGGTTGCCCATGGTATCCTTTTCTCAGGTCAGTGGCTATGCTTTGCAGTTTCAGAAGTTGAAAGGCGCTGTCGCCACGGTCGAAAAGTGGCAGTATTATTGATTTTTGCATTGATTCCGTCTGCGCCAGTATGTTTTTTGTGTCAACACCTGTGCCCGGCGGGAGATAGAGCAGAACTGACCTGGCTTCAAGGTAATTTGCAAATTCCAAAAGCCTTTCTTCGATTTTCGCCTGTTTCCCGGCCAGTTCCCGGGCAGGAATGCTGGAAAGCCTTCGGGCTATTTCTTCCCTGATAGAGTTCTTTTTTTCTTTGATATCATCCATGGCTGATCTCCGTTTCTGTTGGCGGTTTTTATTAATCCGCTGGATTCGTCATGGTATCTCGTTGTACTCCAAGGAATCGATATAAACTTATAAATTAGCATAAATAACGCAAATCATCAATAATCATTGACGGTTTTGTGTCCTGTGTGTTATTTTTTCCAGGATAAAGTTACAGGACCTGTGATCTTGTGGATAGTGCTGAACATGAATTAATTAAAATAGGTATGATATGCTGGAAATCAAGTATCTGAGAAAGAATCTGGATAAAGTAAAGGAATGTTTGGTGAAAAGGGGGGGGGATCCGTCGATCCTGGACCGGTTTGCCAGGCTTGACGCGATGAGGCGTGACATGCTGGCCCGGGTTGAGGCTTTGCGCCATGAGCGCAACAGCGCCTCGGACCGTATAGCAGAATTGAAACGCAACGGTGCTGATGCCTCAGGTCATATCGAGAAGATGAGATCGGTAGCGGCTGAAATAAAGCAGTTGGAAACCGAGCTTGCCGATTGCGAGAACGCCTTGCTGGATCTGATGCTTCTGATTCCAAACATCTGCCATCCCAAGGTGCCGGAAGGTAAAGATGAAAATGACAACGAACTTGTCCGTGAAGTCGGCAGGCCCAGGGATTTCGGGTTCGAGCCTCTTGCACACTGGACCATAGGGAGCAGGCTCGGGATTCTTGACCTGGAAAGGGCTGCAAGAATATCCGGGGCAAGATTCCCTCTTTACATGGGCGACGGTGCGCTACTCGAAAGAGCCTTGATCAATTTTATGCTCGATCTCCATGTACAAAAACACGGTTATACCGAGGTGCTTCCTCCTTTTATCGTTAACAGGCAGTCAATGACCAATACGGGCCAGCTTCCCAAATTTGAGGAGGACTTGTTCAAGTTGTCTGAAAGGGATTTTTTTCTCATCCCGACCGCAGAGGTGCCTGTGACCAACATTCACCAGGACGAGATTTTGCAAGAAGATGTGCTGCCTGTTAAGTACGTGGCCTATACACCCTGCTTCCGTGCCGAGGCCGGTTCCCACGGTCGGGACACCAGGGGATTGATCCGGCAGCATCAGTTCAACAAGGTTGAGCTGGTTAAATTAGCGGCCCCTGAGCATTCTTACCAGGAGCTTGAAACCCTTTTAAGTGATGCAGAAGATGTTTTAAAAGCCCTGGGCCTTCCTTATAGGGTTGTACTCCTTTGCACTGGTGATTTGGGGTTTTCGGCCGCAATGACATACGATATAGAGGTCTGGATGCCAGCACAGGGAAAGTACAGGGAGATATCCTCATGCAGCAATTTCGAGGATTTCCAGGCGAGAAGGGCGCAGATAAGGTTCAGGCGGAAAGGGAAAAAGAAAACGGAGCTGGTCCATACGTTAAACGGCTCGGGATTGGCTGTTGGCCGCACTGTTGCGGCTATTCTTGAGAATTTTCAGGATGCTCATGGCAATGTTACGATTCCGGAGGTATTAAGACCTTACATGCGTGGCAAGGAGCAGATAGCAAGGTGAAACCAGAAGCATTTCCCGAGGAAATCCGCCCCTATATTATTCCCGGAACCGCCGGCAAATTAGTGTACCGCTGCCTTGGTTGCGGCAATGAGTTTTCCATATCCAAGCTTCTTTACACATGCCCCGGGTGCCGCGGTGTTCTGATGATAGAGGATACTGATTTCGACCGCTTGAAAAGGCTGCCAGGGAGCCTTTGGAGAAAGATTTTCGATTACCGACGCATGCTGACCATCCCCGCTCTCTCTGGTATCTATCGTTTCCATGAGCTTGTCGGGCCGGTGATTCCCCTTGATGCGGTTATTTGGCTGGGCGAAGGGGACACACCTGTTGTTGAGGCTAACGAAGACCTCCAGGCAATGGCGGGAATCAGGTTTTTTTTCAAGAATGACGGCCAGAATCCGAGCGCATCCTTCATGGATCGGGGGATGGCAAGCGCCCTGAGCTATATAAACTACCTGATTCGAAGCGGCCAGGCGGATAATATACTTGCTGTGTGCGCATCGACCGGGGATACTTCCGCAGCTGCCGCACTATATGCATCGTATCTCAACCCCAAGGTAAAGTGTGCTGTGCTGTTACCTCATAAAAAGGTGACTCCCCAGCAGCTTTCCCAGCCCCTGGGAAGCGGGGCGAGAGTTTTTGAGATTCCCGGGGTATTTGACGATTGCATGAAGGTCGTAGAAAGGCTCTCTGAGATTTACAATGTTGCCCTTTTGAATTCAAAAAACGCATGGAGGATTCTCGGGCAGGAATCTTATTCCTACGAGATAGCCCAGTGGTTTGAATATTCCCTTGGAGACGTGGCTGTCTTTGTGCCCATAGGGAATGCAGGCAATATAACGGCTGTTATCAAGGGGTTTTTGAAGTTCCACCAGTTGGGAGTCATCGACAGGCTGCCAAAGATCGTCGGAGTGCAGTCCGAGCATGCCGATCCTGTTTACAGGTATTATGCAGAGCCCGATCCGGATAAAAGGCGCTTTGAGCCGGTCACGGTGAAACCGAGTGTGGCCCAGGCCGCCATGATAGGAAATCCGGTATCAATGCCCCGTGTTATAAATCTGGTGGAAACATACAACAGGGTGGCTGGCGCCCAAAGGGTTTTCATGGTCAGGGTGACGGAACAGCAGATAATGGATGCCCAGATAACCGCAAACAGGAACGGGCATGTCGCTTGTACTCATGGTGGTGAATGTTTAGCAGGTCTCCTGACCGCCAGGAAACAGGGTGTTGTGTCACCTGACGAAAAGGCAGTCCTGGATTCAACAGCCCACGCATTGAAATTTGCGGGTTTTCAGGAGATGTATTTCACAAACTCCTTTCCACCCGAATACGGGATAGTCCCTGATCCTGCCCTGGTAAATGCTCCGCAGTATATCAGGCCGGCTGACCTCAAGGCTGTGCCCGAGCCTGGCGCCCCCCTTGAAGGAGACGAGATGGAAGTTTTCGTGGATCGCGTATGCAAGATGATCGCCCAAGACCTGGAACTTTCGAGGATTGCAAATGACCGGTCGTAATCGAAAGCGGTTTTTGTCTGCTGCGACTCTTCTCATATTTTGTTGGCCCGTTCTTTTTTCAGTCCCTGATAGTTTTTCGGCCTTTTTTGAAAAGAAATTTCTGGTCCTCAAGGATCAGGGCCGTGATATTCTATGTGATTCCTACGTTGTTCAGAAGGGTGATTATGTTACACTGCTCCTCCAGCAAAGAGGAGATATAGCCTACAAGGATTTCCCCGCATTTCTGGATATATTTGCCAGGCTGAATCCCCAGGTCAAAGACCTGGACCTGATTTATCCCGGGCAGAGAATCATCATACCTTTGAAAATCCTCGAACCCGGCTCAATGGAGGGGCAGCAGACCGGAACCGTTACGATTCCTGTAATAACGATAACCGATCTTCCAGGTTCATTGAAAAAATATTCCCAAGACTATGTGGTTCAATACGGTGACTGGGTTTCAAAGTTGATTTCAAGTCGTTTCGGACCGTATGGATCCGATGACTATAAAAAGGGGATAGAGCTTTTCAAAAGACTGAATCCTGATATAAAAGATATAAACAAGATAAAGGTAGGCCAGACTATCCACCTTCCTGATCCTCATGTCATGAACGCCCCTTGGTATCCTGCTCTTTTTGATAAACATGGAAAGCCGGCCATACAGGTTGGAAAAGAAGGATCTGAGAAAAAGAAAAAAATTAAGAAGGACAAGGGAAAAGCGACTCTTCCTGAGATACACGCAACGGTTGCAAAAAAAGAGGAACCCCGGGAAAAGAAATCTGTAAAGCCAGTTCAACCGAAACAAACAAGAAAAACACCTCGCAGAAGTATTGTTGAAAAGAAGCGCAAACCCCAATCGCCTTCAAAAAAGCGGGGAATTTCACGCCTGCACATGGTTGAAAGCGCAGCAAAGATGCTAGGTGCGGAGTTGATTGCAAGTGGTGAATATCATTTCCCCAGAATCGGTAAAGGGGATCTTGTGCTCGATCTTGCCGATACACCTGTTATGGAGTTTGGCCGCAGCAAGAAAATACTTTTAACTCCTTTGAAATACCTCACAGCTGCAGACCAGGGGGTAGTGCGATCCTACTGGAAGGATGCAATTATTGTATCCCTGCCTGAAAAATATACCCTGAAAAGCCTTTTGTCAGTGATAATTCCGGCACTTTACGGCGATTCAGTCTCCAAGCGTTACGAGTTTTCTGAAAGGGGGATCGATTTCGTAGTGAGAGGGGATTATATTTTCCCCGATAAATCAACAGGCGCCCTTGTATGTCTTACCCTTGTCAATTCAAGGAAAATGGCTCTGCCCGCCGAAATCAGTAAATATTTGAAAAACCATGATGTAATTGTACGCGACTGGCTGGAAAACGGGAATGATGCGATGCCCGTGAACCCCATGCCCGTGCATATATCACCAAGACCTGTCATTCCTGATATTTGGCCGGGTGATGTACGTCGCCTTGTGATGGAGGTCTCGGCTGCCATGGATTATAAATACCAGGAAGGGGTAGAGGTTGTGTTTCCATATGCCGGTTTCCAGCTCAAGGCCGTATGTGACATGGTGAGCGGTAGCTCCGGTTTGGAGGTTCTCGTGGATTATGGCAACCTCGGTGGTGATGCTGCCAGAGCCATTGAGACAAACGGATTTACCATTGTTTTGATCGAACCCGGCATGTCGCTGGATGAAGCTTTGTCACGTTTTGCAAGCATTTTTGGCCTTGCCGTGGAGAATGATCCTGTTTTTTTCACGGCCATGCGGCCGAGGATAAAGAATACCTCGTTTTCCGTACCAGGGCTTCTGTTGAAAGATCTGCGCGGGCGGGGGGCCAGGGTTCTTATTTCCAGGGTTGCTTTGCCTGTTGAACTTGCAAGGTATTTTGCAACCACTGGGATACCTGTTATAAGAATACGGGAATGATCCTCTTTTACCGTTACAACACCCCTGGAGCCGCGGTAAAAACGGCTGTTTTCCCATGCCCGGGAGAGGTGAATATTGCTGAACATAGAAGTTTACTGCCAGGTTGCATTCCCTGTCAGGACGGGGAAAGGAGAGTGACAATGGTGGGGAAAGCTGCCAGAATTTGTATACCTGTTCTTGTTTTTGCCTTGTTGTTTTCCTGCGCCTTTAACAGGTCTGCTCAGAACAGGCAAGAGGCCGAGGCGATAAGAAATATCGGCGAGGCATACATGGGCGAAGGGGATTACACAAAAGCCCTGCGTGAGCTTCTAAGGGCCGCACATATATACCCCGATGACCCTTTTTTGCAAAATGATCTCGGCTTATGTTACCTTGCCAAGGATGATCCGGAACAGGCGATAGTGCATTTCAAGAGGGCTCTTGAGCTGAATCCTGATTATTCGCCGGCCAAAAACAATCTGGGTTCTGCATATATAGCCTTACAAGAGTGGGATAAAGCCATAGCCTGCTTTGAGGAAGCCTCAAGGGATCTGCTCTATGCCACTCCGTTTTTTCCGTTGAGCAATCTGGGTTATGTTTATTTTCGTAAGGGCGATTATGACCGCGCTATTGAATATTATCGCCGTGCCCTGCGGCTGAAGCCCGATTTCCCCAAGGCATTGCATGGGTTGGGCCAGGTTTATCTTGAAAAAGGGGAAGTATCAAAAGCTCTGTTATACCTCCGGAAGGCCGCCTCTCTGGTGCCCAATGCAGCGCCTGTGCTTTATGATTTGGGGCGTGCCCTGGAACAAGATGGTCGGTATATAGAGGCGGTGGATGCTTACAAGCGGGCTGCTGTATTTGGTGAAACCACGCCTGTGGGGGATAAGGCCGCAGAAGCTGTGAGGCGCTTGACAGGCAACTGATCCATTAGTTTGGCGTGTGAAAACGGTATAGCTATGGATGCGGGTCTTCCTGTTTTTTTGATGCTGTTATGGAGACCGCTCTGTCGGCTACTCCCCATACCGTATGGTATGCAGCCATGCTTATGGCGTCGATAAGCTTCATCTCCTCTTGGGCTTTTTTTGCGGAAATCGCGGGTATGCTGATCCCTCTGAGGATGAGCACCTCGGCTGGATGCTGCCTTATATCGTTATCTCTTCGGGCCGAAGCGAGTATTGCCTTGCTCAAGTATCCCTTGTATTGTTGCAGACCTTCCACGATGTTCCTGTGAGGTCTTGAGTTTTCAATAATCCTGGCTGCTATGCTTATCACTTCTTCAAGATCGTTCTTTTTGGTGTCGATGCCAGGTATGAGGGATTCGAAAAAGAGGCATGCTTCTTCATCGAAGCTAAAACTTGCATTTCTCAGCACAACTCTGATTCTCATCTCATTGCCGGTTTTGCGGGCCGCTTTTTCGATCAGCATCCCGATCCTTTCCGGGATTATGCGGTCGAGCTTGAGCCTGGCCACAAGGCCATCTATATCGATAATCCTTGTTGGGAAGTAAAACCGTGCATCTTTACCGGTGCCTGATTCAATGGAGATGGCTATGGAATTTTGCGCTGATAACACGGATATCACACCAGTGATATCGTCTTTATCGAGAGTCTCTTTTTTTAATATGGGTTCTATTTTCAGTTGGAGGTCCAGGTCCGGGAAGAAGGCCATGCCAAAGAGGGTTTGGGCATCCGAGTATTCGGGATTTCTTATCATCCGTCTCAGGGCGGCAAGGGGGTCCTCGCCGGTTGTGGAAGATATGAATTCCAGCAGTTTTTTGTTGAAAGGGCTGCCGTCCTGGATCCACTTC
>CAYVIE010000044.1:0-5197 GCA_964451355.1 uncultured Desulfobacteraceae bacterium | reverse complement strand
TCTTGATAACAGCTGCGATTTTTGAAATTTTATTGTTGGATTTTTTCATAATTCAACTGATTACAATATATTTAAAAATAGGGTCAAATCTACGTTTAATGTTTTAGACAATATTGTTGAATTTTCAACAAACAGATCATGGTTTTGATGCAAAAAAACTCCAGAGCAGGGGTAAAAATAGTTTTTTTCATGCTCGGGGACGATTTCCGCTAACCATGAAAGTTTACGAGACAGGGGATGGCTTCCCCTTCCCCGCCATTTGAAATGAATTCAAATGGTTCCACCCCCACCCCCGGCCGGCGCTAAATCGCCCTCGGCCGGATGATGGACTTTTCACAAGTCCATCATCATAGATTAAAGGAATGAAAAACAGGTCCGATCTATTTTTAACTTTTAAGAATCTGGTTGTCATTCGAAAACTAATAAATGCCGCCCACAAGATGGGCGTGTATGAATACTCTTTTTCCGGTGTGGCGGTGAATATTTTGCATGTTTAAGTCCTTGGTGCCTCCAAAAGTTGTGTACATACATATGAAGTTTTTTGCCTTTAACCTGCTCCTTGACAATACATGGTTTTTCAGTAAATGTTAAACAATCAGTATTTATTTGGAAAGCCTTTTGTGCAGAAATATGCAGGCCCTGTTTTTGATTCATTTGTCGCCCAAACTAATCTCTGATTGATGGAGCAAAGATGATGAAGCTTTCTATGAAGCCTTTATCCCCGCCACAGACTTCCCTTTCCTTCACTTCGTTGGTACTGGCACTGATCGCTGTGACTGGTTTTATTTTGGCTCCTTTTGCCGGTAGTGCCATTGCAGAGGAGCAAAAAGCCGGAGAAAAGATATCTGCTGATGTCCATGAGACTCTTTCAGCGTCAGGTCAAGAGGAGACAACTGCAAAAGGGGCTGAATCTGATAAAGAGGCGGAGCCCGGCGAAAAGGAACAGGGGTATGTACCACCGAAGGTGGAACCTGTTGATCCTGATATACTTGCCTACACTGCCGAGGCTTTAAGGTACTACCAGGGTGACGGGGTTCGCAAAGACTATCTCAAGGCTATGGAGTTTTTCAAGAAGGCGGCTGACAAGGGCGGGGCAGGTGCCCAGTATTGCCTCGGATATATGTATGAACATGGCCAGGGAGTGGCTCAGAATAACCAGAAGGCTGTTTACTGGTATAAAAAGGCTGCTGAAAATGGTTATGCTTTGGCGCAGTATGCCTATGCCGATATGTTGTATTCCGGCAAGGCTGGTAGTGCTGATCATGTAGCGGCTGCCAAGTGGTATGAGAAAGCGGCTCAGAATCAAGACGCCCTTCCGGTCTTTGAATACAGCCTTGGTGTATTATACGATGATGGCGACGGCGTGGAACAAGATCTTGCTGCTGCGGCAAAATGGTATGAAAAGGCTGCTGGCAGGGGATTTGGAATGGCTCTTTATACCTTGGGGTACATGTATCTTGTGGGTGAAGGGGTTGACAAGGATTATGACAAGGCCATGGAGCTTTTCAGGAAGGCGGAAAAGCTTGGTTTTTCCGGTGCCAAGTTTAATCTTGCCATGATGTATTTACAAGGCATGGGAGTAAAACGCGACAGGGATTTAGCACTGGATATCATAGGCAGGTTAGATGCGGAGGGATATGTTCCTGCTTCATATGTAATGGGTGTTATGCTTGAAACGGGCAATGGGGTTGTTCAGGATTTGCAAGGGGCTCTCAAACGCTATAGAAAATGTGCGGATATGGGATATGCGCCTGCAATGCACAGGCTTGCACTGGCAAACTATTTCGGACGCCTTGGTATGAAGCGTGATATAGATCAGGCGGTTATGTGGTGCCAAAAGGCCGTTGAAAAAGGGTATCCTCCCTCCATGGGCATGCTGGGGGTGATGTATGAAAGAGGTGATGGGTATTCCATGGATATGCATGAGGCTATTTTATGGTATCAAAAAGCCGCACAGGCAGGCCTCACAGGAGCTATGAGACGGCTGGGAGTTATTCATGCAGCCGGGATAGGGGTGCCGGTGGACCTTGTTACCTCAGCGCAGTGGTTTCTGAAAGCGGCCCATCAAGGAGATCGTTTTTCCCAGTACCGCCTTGGCGGTATATATTTTCATGGGCTGGGTGTTAAAAGGGATTTATCAAAAGCTTTCCAATGGTACATGACCGCTGCAACAAATGCTGATCCCGCATCTGCCTATAGCGTTGGAGTCATGTATTACAACGGCAAGGGGACAGAAAAGGATATCGTCGAGGCCTACGCATGGCTTTCCTTGACAGCCGCGCTGGGGAGCCGGGAAGGCGGGGAGTTGCGTGAACTGGTGTCTGCAGAAATGAGCGATCAGCAGAAAAGAGCTGGTGAGGCGCGCTTCCTGGAGCTTTATAAGAAAATTTTATTGTAATAAAAGCGTTTCTTGAGATGAACGTAAAATTATAAAGCCGTTGTTGCAGGTTATGCCGCTGGATCCGGATTTGCGTGTATCCTGAATGCTTAAGCGTTTTTCCGGAGGCCATCTGTTTGCAGTGAAAACACCTCAAGGGCCGGGGTGAAAAACAGCCTTGTTTTCATGCCAGGGGGTGATTGTTGTTGATCATGAAAAGTTTACTAGTCTGTCAGGTATTGCTTTATAAATAAATGGATCAGGGAAATGCGGTATGATGCATTTCCTTTTTTTATTTGCTATTACATATAGATATTTTCTATTTTAAATATATATATTCTTGTGTTATACAGGGAGCGATTTAAATTGCTGATATGTAAAAGAGTAACCATATCGAATAGTTGTCGATGAGCAATGAGTGGATCTGCAAAATCCGTCGTTATTCATATTGCAGGATTTCGGAAAAATACGGTTTCGTAGATGTTCATGCCTGGTAACAACTATCGCCCAATATGAAAAAACACTGATATTAAAAAGATGCCTCGGTGGTTTTCACCAAAAGGGCGGCTGAAGCGTAGCACTTGGCTGTATCGTCCATGCCGTAATTTGCCGTGAAAACTCCTCCTGCGCCTGGTTTAATAACGGCCATGTTTCATGCCCGGGGTGGTTGCTGCTGATCGTGAAAATTTACGAGTCCCTCAGATATACGGTACATGGTGTTTAACAAAAAAAAGAGGACAAAGACTATGTTTTTCAGGTTCGTTAAAGCTTTTATCGCTATGTTTTTGTTTTTCTTGTTCGCCTGTTCCGGGTTATCTTTTGGTCAAGATATAAAGCATCATATTAAAAGAAACATGACTGTCGTATATGATGCGATTCCACCGGATGCCAGTAGTATTTCATCGATGCTTTCAGATGGTATTTTTTATGGAAGGATACGGTTTAACACCTTCAGGTGGAACTGGGATGAGACAATACCCGGGAAAACCCGTGACAATATCGCGGTCGGTTTGGGGGGCAGTCTTGTCTATAAAAGTGCATATTTTCACAATATTGGATTCACGGCCGGGCTATACACATCCCATAATCCCTGGCACATGGATTCAGACGGTTTTCTTTATGTGAAATCGGGTAAAGATCTGTTTTGCAGGAGAGACGTGGCTCAGGGTGATGGTTACCAGATGACGGTGCTTGCAGAATCGTATTTGGAGTACCGGACCGGGGGATGGGATTTGAAATTTGGCCGCCAGAAATTCGAATCCTTGCTGACCGCATCAAATGATACAAAGATGATTCCTAATACATTTTCGGGCCTGTCATTTCACTTGCGGGGTACAAATGGGATCGGCATTACCACGGGTTATTTTACACGCCAGAAGCTTCGTGATCATATCGAATTCCATCATGTCCTTGCATATGGTGACGATCCGGCCGATCCGTTCGCCAAATGGGAAGAGAATGATGATTCCGCTATGCATAAGGGCCTTACACTTTCCAGGCTGGCGCAAAGGGGGATAGATGATCGTCTGATCGTGGTGGAAATGCAAAGCAATGGTAAGAATAATCTGTTCTTAAGAGCTAATTACACAGCGGTACCGAATCTTCTTTTCTTTATCGCGGGCGAATTAGGTTATAAGGTTTCTCTGGGCGGTTCTTTCTCTGTAGTCCCTGCGGTGCGTTATATCCGGCAGTTTGACCGTGGGGCTGGAGTCATCGGCGGGGCTTCATTATCAGGCAATGTTAATCCGGCTGATCCAAGGGGATATAGTGATCCTGACAATCTTGATTCAAGCTTATATGCGCTGCGAGTAGACATCAAAAAAGATGCTTCAATGTTGCGTATCGGTTTTTCCAAGGTGGCGGATCAGGGCGATTTTGTTACACCTTGGCGCGGGTTTCCCACCGGAGGGTACACAAGGGCCATGGGCCAGTATAACTGGTATGCAGACACCAAGACCCTTATGGCACAGTTTTCCTATGATTTTTCAAATGCCGGCGTTGTACCGGGGCTTTTTTGTATGATCCGGGTGGCGTGGCAGGATTATGACGATGCCAAGCCCGACGTGCCGGCAGACTCCATTGTATACAGTTTGGATCTGGTCCGAAGTTTTTCCTGGATACCCGGCTTATCGGCAAAAATCAGGCTCGAGCGGGTTTCTGCTGATGATGACATAAAGGATATGTTTGGAAATATTAAACCGGATTCTTCTCGTACAGAAGCAAGGTTTGAGGTAAATATACTGTTCTAAGAGATCGCTATTTGATGATGGACCCGTAAAAAGTCCATCATCCGGCCGAGGGCGGTTTAGCCCCGGCCGGGGGTGGGGGTGGAACCATTTGAATTCATTTCAAATGGCGGGGGAGGGGAAGCCCTCCCCCGTCTCGTAAAAAAGCGTTTTTCGCTTTTTTACGAGATCATCATTTGATGACGGCTCCGTAAAAAGTCCGTCTGCTGCGTTGCGCTTCGCCGGAAAGCGGCTCAACGTACTTTTAGTACGCCCTCGCCCCTTTCCGGCTCGCGACGCCTTGCATACTGAGCTTTTACCGTGAAAACTCCTCCATAGCCGTGGTGAAAACGGTCTTGTTTTCATGCCCGGGGGTGATTGCAGCTAATCATGAAAGTTTACGGAGCCGTCGCATGTGTTTTCAACAGGGTTGAATCATTTTTTCAGTAAAAAATTACGATTTTTTACGAGTTCATCACTATTTGATTTTTATTAAAAAAGGGGTTCAGGTAATTCCTGAACCCCTTAGATTTATTAAGATGGCGGGAGCGACGAGACTCGAACTCGCGACCTCCGGCGTGACAGGCCGGCGTTC
>CAYVIE010000043.1:0-20074 GCA_964451355.1 uncultured Desulfobacteraceae bacterium | reverse complement strand
CCTTGCGTGCCTGGAAGTGGCGAAAGCGTACTTTAAACTTTAAGTACGGCAAGCCACTGCGCAGCCAGGCGCAACGCAACAGGCGGACTTTTCACGGAGCCGCCATGATTATATTTGTATCATCTCATATACGATACAGGAGGATTCCTGAGATAGCGTTCCGAAAAGATCGATTCAGGAAGACCTATATTATAATCCACCTTGTTGTACTTGACCACGGTTGTGCTGCCGCTTTGCAAGTCAGACATCCTGGCCTGGGTTACCGTGGGATATCCCTCTATGTTTTCAACCTTGAGGACTTCGTAAACCCTGTAATCGTTACCCTGGGGATCTGTGTACACGATCTTTACGGGGATGAAGGTTTTTTTGTGGATCCACATGGTAAATGAGGCGAATTCCACAGATGAAGGATCCTTGGGGATGTTTTTTAAAACATAGTAGTTGTCTGTTACTTTCACAAGCTCGTGCTTGTCTTCATATATGCTCCTTCCTGAAACATCCTCGTAGTAGAAGTCAGAGCCTGCAAAGCTGGTTCTCTTGTCTGTGGCTGCAATTCTTTTGACAAGATCCAGGGCGGGCAGGTAAAGCCACCGGTCGTCATCCCGGTCCACATGCTTCCATACAAGATACGCCATCTTGCTTACATCCGCTGGATAACGGAAATAGACATAGAATTTCTGGTCGCCGGATCCCAGGGATGCCGCGTCATTATCATCGGTTGCATCCCAGCGCAGGATGGTGAACCTCCGCTTGCGCTTTCTGCCCTGGCTGTCTGTTATCACCATGGTTACATCAGCACGGCCGTCCTTTCCCTGGTAATAAGCTACGTGGCTTGTCTTTTTTACAATGAAATCTACGTCGATCTTGCCCGTTTTGCCTTGCTCCTGCTCCCCGCACAAGCCGATGGCAGGTGCAGCAAGAAACATGAATAGAGCAATAAGCAATGGGAAAAGTTTCTGGTTATTTTTCATGGTTTCCTCCGCATATATTGTTAACTTGTGGTTAACATTATTAAAAACGAGTTAACATTTATTAACAAATATTAATAGGTTTGGCTGGCTCCATTATGTTTTTTTCTGGGGGAACAAGAACCTTTCAAGAACAGTAATCAGGGCTGGCAGAAGGATCAGTGTGGTAACACCAGCCGCAACCAGGATAGAGGCTATGAAGAAGCCGACGGTCTTGTATGGAACAAGCGGAGCAAGCAGCAGCGGCAGGAAGCCCACGCCTATTACAATAACATTCCTGGTGATGGCGCGAGCCGGTTCTCCAAAGACATGATAGACGGTTTTGCTCCACGGGCCGTGGATTTTTGCAAGCTCCCGGCTCCTTGCCAGGAAATGGATGGCGTAATCGACTGCAAGACCAAGGCTCAAAGAGGAGAGCACCGCAACAGGCATGTCATAATCCTTGCCCACCAGTCCTATCACGCCGTAGATGAATGTTATGGTCACAGAAAGCGGAACCATGCACAAAAATCCCCACAGAAACGACCTGAAAAGAAATATCATCATCAATAGCACAGTTACAAAGCTGCCGAAAAGGGAGTTGAGCATCCCTTTTACCATGATTTGCTGCCAGTGTACATTGATATATGTCAGGCCGAACCACGCGTGTTTCAGCTTGACAGGAGGCGTATGTGTAGCCAGGTAATCTTCCACTTTCTTGGCGACCTTTTCCATGTCGAGGTTATCGCCGCTTTTAAGAAGGATCCAAATATTTACCTTCCTGTAATCAGGTGTCACAAAATGCCATAAATCCTGGGGGCGATGGCTGTTCTGGAACTGTATGAGGCATTGGGCTACCGCCTGTGGGCTTGGCGGTATCTTGAAATTGGCATCACCGCCTCCCATCAGTTCCCGGTACACGGTTTTTACTATTTCCACAATCGAGTTGCTTTTTCCTACGAGGGGGCGGCCTTTCTGGTCATTTATCGTGTACAGGTATTTCTGGAGCCGGTCAATATAGGCCAGCATATCCGGATTTTTGAATATCTCGTCTGACTGCCTGATCTCAGATACGACCAGGGATACCTGGTCCCATGCGTCTAGTTCTGCATCCGGAGCATCAAATGATGCATCCTCAATGAAAGCTTCGAGTTCCTCGAAGAATCCCGCCTTGTTTTTAGCATGCAGGGCGATGGAAGCAGCTTTTTTACGTACTTTGTCAAAGACTTTTGTGATGCCCGGGATACCTTCTGATTTCAGCTTGTTTTCTTCCTTGTCGAGTTTGCTCATAAAAACAGATATGTATTCCCGCGGGGAGGCTATCTCCTTTTCCGGCTCAAGCACGAGGTAAGCCATGTAGGTTCCACCAAGGAGCTTGTTCATGACCTGATCTGCTTTCCTTATGGGATGATCGGGTTCAAACCATTTTATGGGGTTGTCGTTTATCCTTATCTTGGAAATTCCATAGGCTGAGATTACCAGTATTATGGCAAAGGCCGCGATTATTGGCCTGGCGTACTTATATGTGAATCGTCCTGTGCGTATAAGAAGTCTTGCAAGCAGGTGCTTTGATACCTCGCCCTCTTCATGGGGCTGCATCCCGAAGTCTTTCAGTGATTCCGGAGAGATGAACATCACGTATGCGGGGATGAAAGTAATGGTCCATGCCCATGCAAGTGCCACACCTATGGCTACGAAGAGCCCGAATACCTGTACCGGCGGTATGGGGGCAAGCGCAAGGGAGCCGAAACCGGCGATGGTGGTAAGCGATGTAAAAAGCATGGGTGCAAAAAGATGGTCCATCACAGCAATGATAGTTTTGCGCCTGTCTCTTGTCTCCTGGTACCGGTCGAAGAAGTCTGAGAGTATGTGAACAGCGTCAAGAACGGCTATGGGCATCACAAAGATCGGAATCATGGAGCTCATGATATGGATCGTATTACCCGATATAACCAGAAGTCCCATGGTGATTACCGCAGAGACCATGGCTATGATGAGAGGGGATATAATCAGGATCATCTTTTTGAAGAAGAACAACATCAAAAGGAAGATGGCCAGGGTTGCAAGAGGCGCGCTGATGGCCATCTGATAGAACATTTCCACCCCGAACGTATCTTCCGCAACCGGGAGCCCGGTGATGTGATACTCTTCGTATCCCGAGAATGTAGCCGCCTTTTCTTTGAGCTTTTCGGCAATCTTATAGCTTATATCCTTGGACGTAATGGGTAAAAAGATTGCAAGCGCCTTGCCGTCACGGCAAAGGAGCATACAGTTCAAAAATGGTATGTTCTGGGCCTTGTTTTTTACCGATATTGCCTCGGCCTTATTATTCGGAGGGGATGGCATAAGCCATTCAAAACGTATGGTACCGGGACCTGCCTGCTCTATATTGTCCACCGTGGAGGGAGAAACTATGTCTGCGGTTATCACGCCTTCTATCTTACCCGGATGATCCGGATCCGGCCATTGCAATGATTTTGCATATTCAACCAACTCGTAGACATGTTTAAGGGTCCTGGGATTAAAGACACCGTCAGGGTCTTTTTCATCGACAACCCCGACCACGACCATGTCTTTTATGTTGAATTCCTTTTTCATGCGGTCATGAAACGCCCTTACAGGCTCATCGTGTGCCAGCATGTTTTCCGGATCGGTGTCGATGGTTATCTTGGGCAGAAAAGGAAAATAACGGGGCGCAATGGTTGGCGCCACGGCAAGGAAGGCTACGACTAATGTCGATATAACCATAATCCAGGTGATAATCTTGGGGTGATCAACGCAGAATTCAATGATCCTCCGCTTCATGTTCTTCCTCCTTGGAGATTTTGGTTCGCCCTAGATGTTTTCATTGGTGTGTCAGGCAGAACATGAGAAAGCCTGGCACATGCATCCTTCAGGTATATTGTCGATAAAATAACCCCGGCGTCATGTTCTTTGGTGTTAAATTGAAATTACTGTTCATGCTGATCGTAAAAAATTTGCAATTTCTGTGCCATTATTTTGTGTAACAGTTCGGACATATTCATGTTTTATGCTTTTATCTTATCACTCGGATCATTGAGCACTTTACCTTACACCAGGCAGGCGAAAGCAACAGGACGACAATCGTAAAAGATTATAAAGCAATTTTGCATTATTTCGACTATTTTTAAGTGTCCTGGCGTAAGGGCAGTTAAGTAATTAGTATAGCGGGTTATATTCCCGTGAGCAAAGCCGGTTGGTTTTGATTTGCATTGGTTTGTTGTAGATATTTTAAAATTTAAGTCGAAGAAAAATTTTTTTACTGCTGCCTGCTAGTTCCAAAAAACCTTGCGCCTGTGAATCATGCAAAATATATGAAAGAGTTTTAAGACATCTAATAGGTGTTATTATTTATACTGTGGCGTGCGATGTAAAAAATATCGTTGGAAAAAAGAAATGAAACCATAGATTAAACCTTACTACCATGTTAATGGGTTCTTTTGCAACGTAAAGAGTGGCAAGGTTATCCAGGGGTTGATTTTGTTTTTGATTCAGTAAGCAGATTTTCTGCCATGGTCTGGTTCCTTTTTTATTGTGCCCGTAACCTGTTTTTTTGAATCAATCGTAATCATGCACAGGAGGGAAGATATGTCTTTGAATGTTGTAATCATAGGAGCCGTCGCACTCGGTTCAAAGGCTGCATGCCGTTTGAAACGGCTGCGCCAGGATGCATCTGTTACGCTGGTTGACCAGCAAAAAGATATCTCTTACGGCGGATGTGGAATACCCTACTACATTTCCGGGGACGTCAGCGACGCCACCGAGTTACGTCAGACAAGCTTTCATATGCTCAGGGATGAGCGTTTTTTCAAAAAAGACAAGGGTGTTGATGTCATAACAAGGACCAAGGCTCTTTCCATAAACAGGAAAGACAAGCTTGTGACACTACGGGAGGAGTCTGGCAGGATGCTGGAACTCCCCTATGACAAACTCGTGATAGCAACCGGAGCTAACCCACGGCGTCTTGAAATTCCTGGTATCGGCCTGGAGGGTGTCTACTATGTCGGCACCCTTTCTGACGCGGTTTCCATAAAGAAGGCCGTGACATCCGGAGCAGTGGAGCGGGCCGTGATAATCGGCGGCGGCTTCATCGGGCTCGAGATGGCAGAAGCCCTGTCTGACATGTGGGAAATTGAAACAAGCATAGTGGAATACTGTGACCAGGTGATGCCCGGGTTTGTCAGCAGCAATCTTGCAATGATGGCAGAAAATCTTATTTCGAAAAACAATGTCAAGATCCATACCAAAGAGAGGGTGTTGGAAATCATCGGTGACGGCAAGGTGGAGGCGGTGCGGACCGATAAGCGGACCATACCGGCTGACATGGTCATATCAGCCGTAGGTATCGAACCCAACAGCAGCCTTGCAAGGGAGGCAGGCCTGGAGGTGTCTGACGCCGGTCATATCGTGGTAAACGACAGGATGCAGACATCTGATCCTGATATCTATGCAGGCGGAGACTGTGTCAGTATACCGAACCTGATCACGGGTAAGCCCGGGTATTTTCCACTGGGGTCCATGGCCAATCGCCAGGGCAGGGTTATCGGCACGAACCTGGCAGGCGGTGATGCAAGGTTCCCAGGGGGTGTTGGGAGTTTCGTGGTCAAGATCTTTGATGCTGCACTTGCCGGAGCCGGTCTTACCATTGAAATCGCCCGTAAGGAAGGATTCGATGCAGGAAGTGTCCTGGTTGCGCAGTTTGACAGGGCGCATTTCTATCCCGAAAAAGAAATCATCTTCCTGGAACTGGTCTTTGACAAGAAGACCAGGCGGGTGCTTGGCATCCAGGGGTTTGGCGGGATAAATAGCGGCTTGCTTGCAAGGATCAATGCTGTGGCTCCCTTGCTGGAAAAGGAGGCGGTGATTGACGATATCAGCAACCTTGAATTCACCTATTCCCCTCCATTCGCCTCTGCCATGGATATTATAAACGCCCTGGGCAATGCAGCCGATAATTTTGTCTCAGGCCGTCTTGTTTGCACCTATGCGGATGAATTCGCAAAATGGTGGGATGATATTTCCAGTGGAAAGGCCTTTGTTATCGACTGCCGGGCAGCAGCCGACGGTAAGCCGTATGAGGAGAAGTACCCCGGCTTGTGGAAGAGCATACCCCATGACGAGCTCGCAGACCGGATTAACGAGATTCCAAAGGACAAGCCGCTCCTGCTTGTATGTAATACCGGGGTCAGATCCTATGAGGCCCAGATAAACCTCAGGGATGCAGGCATTGACAATACCGCGAACCTTAGTGCCGGGATGGCGGGATTGCGTGCATGCGGGTTTGATGTATGATTGTAAAATTGGCTTGGGTATTCTTGTGAAAAGAGCAGCGGGAACCATTGACTCCCGGTGGCTTTTCCAGGAGTCCGCCGGGACCGACCGTTTTATTCTGCCAGGGGTTTCTTGTAACCTGGTCTCGATTCTGTTACAGAATTTTGCAATCAGATTTGCTTTTTGCAACTGGCGGGTAGCGCGGTCCGCACTGGTGAATAACTCAAACAAGGGGTATATGGCATGGTTGATCAGGGATGGGAGGAGTTCCCTATATTCAATGATCTTGATCCCGGTGTTGTGGAAAAGATCGTCTCAATGGGAACCAGGGAAAGTATTTCAGCCAGGGGGATTATCTTTGAAGAATCGAGTCCCACCAAGGAGCTATACATTATCCTTTCTGGCAGGGTAAGGGTGGAGATCGATTCGGTGGACAGGGGAGAACCCATCGAGCTTGCTGTCCTGAGGAAAGGCGAGGCCTTCGGCGAAATCGCATTCATAGAAGGGGGAAGAAGGACGGCAAGGACAAGAGCGGTAGACGATGTAAGACTTTTGAAAATAGATCGCGACAGGCTGCTTGCTTTCTTTGAAGCCGATCCCAAGGCTGGATATATATTCATGCGTAACCTGGCCCGGCTCCTGGCACGACGGATAGAAGACATCAATTTCTTTTGCAGAAACTATATGGGAGCCCAACATTGAGGCGGGAAATCACCGGAGCATGGATTGATTCCATTGTAGATCCGGCATTAGAGGCATCACTCGAGGCTGGCCGCGAGATCATGGAGGTCTACCGGTCTGATTTTTCAGTTGAGACAAAGGATGACAGCTCCCCTTTGACCGAGGCTGACAGGCGTTCCCATGCCGTGATCAAAAAAAGACTCTCATCTACAGGGATCCCCTTGCTGAGCGAGGAAGGCCGCCAAATACCCTATGATATCCGTCGCGAGTGGGAAAGACTGTGGATCGTCGATCCTCTCGACGGCACCAAGGAGTTTGTCAGCCGAAACGGTGAGTTCACGGTAAACATAGCCCTGGTCATGTGCGGCAGACCTGTTTTCGGGGTCGTCTTTGTCCCGGTTCACGGAGTAATATACTGGGGATCTCCTTCAGGCGCTTTTCGTGCCCGGATCGGAGACGAGGAGATGTCCAGGAGCCTTGATATCACTTCAATGAAAAAACGGGCTGTTCGCATAGAATCCCGCAGGAATACACATCGTCCCCTTACCATTGTGGCCAGCCGGTCCCATTCGACACCCGAGCAGGAAGCATTTGTGCAAAAGATGGAGAAGCTCTTCGGTGGCGTATCGTATATAATCGCCGGTAGCTCGTTGAAGTTTTGCCGTGTTGCAGAGAGCAGCGCCGATCTGTATCCAAGGTTCGGCCCCACCATGGAGTGGGATACAGCGGCGGGCCAGGCCGTTTGTGAAGCAGCCGGTGCGTCTGTCTTGAACATGGAGACCGGCCGCCCCCTGGAGTACAACAAGCCCGATCTGAAAAACCCGTGGTTTGTTGTTACCTCTGATACCAGCCTGGTATCGTCCCTGGAAATAGAACCCGGCTGAACAAATCTTATGAATACAAGGTGTACAAGAAAGGATAGAGGTTGAGATCATGACCCCTGTATCTCCTGGTGCGTACAAGGGTGGCCTTGTGGACCTGGTCGTTGATCCAAAGCGTGCCGCGATATTGAAAGATATAGCTTTTGACCTGCCTGAAGTTATCCTGACCGACAGGCAGCTTTGCGACCTGGAGTTGCTTTCCTGTGGTGTGTTCTCTCCCCTTACCGGGTTCATGACACGAAGCGATTACGAGTCTGTTGTTGACCGGATGAGACTCCAGGACGGTACCCTTTGGCCTGTGCCTGTTTGTCTCGATGTTCATGAAACCGTTGCCAATAGCCTGGAGGTCGGCCAGTCTGTGGCGCTCAGGGATCCCGAAGGCTTTTTGCTTGCAGTAATGCATATCGATGATATCTGGGAGAACGACCGTCGCAAAGAAGCTCAATCGGTTTATGGCACCACTGATACGGCGCATCCCGGCGTTTACCATCTTATTCACAAGACAGGCTCTTTTTACCTGGGCGGAAGGGTCGAGGTCATAACCCCTCCGCTTCATTTCGATTTCAAGACACTGCGCCAGACACCCTCCGAGGTCAGATCTGTTTTTGCAAAGCTCGGGTGGAATCGTGTCATCGGTTTCATGACGAGACAGCCGATACACAAGTTTCTCTTTTCAATGACAATGGCGGCCATGAGGCTTGCGCGCGCAAACCTGTTGATCATGCCCATAGTAGGAATGACACGCCCCGGAGATTTCGACCATTATACACGTGTCAGGTGCTACAGGGCTGTTGAACGCTATTACCCGCCTGAAACCCATCTCCTTTCCCTTTTGCCGCTGGCCATGCGTTTTTCCGGGCCCAGGGACGCAATACTCGATGCAATCATTGCCAAGAATTATGGATGCACCCATTTCATAGTGGGCCACGATCATGCAAGTCCCGGCCGGGATGCCGGTGGCAAGCCTTTTTATGCGAGCGATGCGGCGGGACGTGCTGCATCGCAATACGCTGCGGAGATCGGCATCGAGATAATCCGTTTTTCAAAGATGGTCTATCTTCCATTTGAGGATGAATACATTTTTGAGGAGGATGTCCCCGAGGGTGCAAAAACCTGCTACATGTCCGGCACAGATATCAGAAAGAGGGTTATGCAGGGGAAGCAGATCCCATCATGGGCGGCCTTTCCTGAGGTTGTAAAGGAACTGGAAAAGGGATACCCGCCTCCACGGCAACAGGGTTTCACCGTATTTCTGACCGGTCTTTCCGGCGCGGGCAAATCCACCATTGCCAAGGTGCTATATTCCAGGTTCTTAGAGATAGGTGAAAGGCCTGTCACCCTGCTTGACGGAGATATCGTCCGGAGACATCTTTCAAGCGAGCTTTCTTTTTCAAAGGAACACCGTGACATCAATGTGAGGCGCATAGGGTTTGTGGCAAGCGAGATAACCAAGAACCGCGGCATCGCCATCTGCGCCCCCATAGCTCCATACGAGCAGACCCGCAGGGAAGTGAGAAAGATGATAGAAGCTTATGGGGGCTTCATTGAGGTCCATGTGGCCACTCCCTTGTCTGAATGTGAAAAAAGGGACAGGAAAGGCATGTACGCAAAAGCAAGAGCAGGTTTGATCAAGGGGTTCACCGGTATTGACGATCCTTACGAGGTGCCGCAAAACCCGGAGCTGCGCATAGATACTACCGGCATGACCCCGGTCGAGGCGGCCCAGGAGATACTACTCTATCTGGGAAAGAGGGGGTTTATCTGATGTTCCAAGACCACCTGTTCTTCTGCAGGATTCTTTGCCTGCCCCCGGAATCGGATCAAGAGTAGGAGCTTGTTGCGGCTTTATGAAATCGATTTGCAAGCCTTAGGACGGAAAAAGGACAATGAACCGGAATGCCGGCGATTTTGACAATATTTACATCGGTATAGTCGGGCTGGGGTACGTTGGCCTGCCCCTGGCACTGGCCTTCGGTGCTGTCTACAAAACCATTGGATTCGATATAAACCCGGATGTCATATCCTGCCTGAAAAGAAAACAGGATCCAGCTCGCGAAATACCTCCCGGAGAGTTTGCAAAGGCCCCCTTTGTGGAATTCACAAGCGATCCATCAGACTTGGGTGATTGCGATGTAATAATCGTGGCTGTCCCCACACCTATCGATTCAGCACACCAGCCCGATCTGGGACCCTTGAAAAAGGCGTCCGGGATTGTGGGGAGGCATATGAAGAAAGGCGCTGTAGTTGTCTACGAATCAACGGTATTTCCGGGTGCCACCGAAGAGGTGTGCGTGCCCATACTCGAAATATCATCAGGGATGAAGTGGCGCTCGGATTTTCACGTGGGCTATTCACCTGAAAGGATCAACCCCGGTGACGCCGTTCATACCCTGGCCAATATTGTGAAGGTCGTTTCGGCAGACGATATGCCTACCAGGGAATTCCTGGCCCGTCTGTATGGATCCATCATCCCGGCGGGCATACATGTCACCGGGACCATCAAGGAGGCAGAGGCGGCAAAGGTGATCGAAAACACCCAAAGGGACCTGAACATAGCCCTGATGAACGAGCTGGCCGTCATTTTCGACCGTATCGGTCTTGATACGAGAAACGTGCTTGACGCCGCATGCACCAAGTGGAATTTTCTGCCGTTTACCCCGGGGCTTGTGGGCGGGCACTGTATCGGTGTCGATCCATACTATCTCACCCATAAGGCCGAGCTGGCCGGTTATCATCCCGAGGTAATACTGGCAGGACGGAGGATAAACGATTCCATGGGGAGGTTCGTGGCCCAGAAGGCGGTGAAACTCATATGCAAGGCAGGTACCGGCGTGAACAACGCAAGGGTTGCTGTTTTAGGGCTGACATTCAAGGAGGAATGCGCTGACCTGAGAAACACCAGGGTCGTCGATATCATTGAAGAGCTTTCATCATTCGGTATAGATCCTTTGGTCCATGATCCATTGGCTGATCCTGAAGTTGCAAAGAAGCTTTACGGTATAACTCTATCGGATTTTGATGATATTACTGGCATAGATGCAATGATTATAGCCGTGGCGCACAGGTTCTACCGGGAATTGCCTTCAGCCACTTACATAGAGCGTCTATCCCCGGGCGGGTGCGTCCTTGACGTTAAATCCATTCTCGATCCTGATGCTTTCAGGAACGCAGGTATCCATTTCTGGAGGCTGTAGGGATTTCATTTCAGGCGGCCACCACGCACTGATAACATCCATTGCTTTTGTTACCATCCGGCCGTCACCACCTGGTCATAGCACACCCTGATACCGCCCCGGATTTTTTCGTAGTAA
The DNA here is from genome assembly GCA_964451355.1 of uncultured Desulfobacteraceae bacterium. Lineage (GTDB taxonomy): Bacteria > Desulfobacterota > Desulfobacteria > Desulfobacterales > Desulfosalsimonadaceae > CAYVIE01. Next base: position 8,962 of record CAYVIE010000043.1, on the reverse strand, counting down.
ATGATGGGCACGTCTATACGTTCGCTTGTCATGGGTTGTTTGGAAAGATAGGTGACAGGCTTGATGGAGACAGGCCGGGTGCCGATGTAGCCGTCTATGCCTCTGGCTTCCAACCCGGGGGTCGACCTTGTGTAATCTGTTTTTAGCTCTGCTGAAACATGCTTTAGTATGCTCTCCTGGAAACGCAGGCCAGCATATGTTTTTGCAAGGATGAGTTCTGCGATCCATCTTTTCACCAGTTGCCGGTCGATTTTATCCATGGCTGCGCGCATCTTTTCGATCATTGCATAGGTTTTGTCCGTGGCACGGTCTATTGCACCTGGATATTTCTTGATGTACCATTTTGTCCATCCCTTGTAAGTTCTTTCAGGACATTGTTTGATCAGCTCCGACATCTGGCCTACATAACGCGGCCTTGTGGCCTGTGCATTCTGGTTTGCGAGGTTTATCAATTGGGTGACGTATTTTGGATAGCCCGGGCTAGCTCCGGTTACGTCGGCCATCACATCCTTGAAATCTATAAACATAAGGTTGGAACAGTCATTTTTTGAAAGGGCACCTGCGTTTGTTGAAACCCGGATCCCGATCAATGCTCCACACATAAAAGGTATTATCATCCAAATAGTATGGGCCAACCACTTTTTCAGACGCTTACATGGCATATAGCTGTTCCCTTGAGCTTTTGTTTTAATTACCTGGAATCAGTAATCCAGTATAGATGACGGCTCCGTAAAAAGTCCATCATCCGGCCGAGGGCGGTTTGCCCCCGGCCGGGGGTGGGGGTGGAACCATTGGAATTCACTTAAATATGAGCTTTCAGTGCCGCATCCTTGTATCCTCTTGCCTGCGCGCCTATGGCTTGGGCAAGGTCGGGATCGTCTTTTTTCTCTTCGATGGTGCGGACAAACGCGCTTCCGATGACAACGCCGTCTGCAAGACGAGCTGTATTGTATACATCCCGGGCGGTCGATATCCCGAAGCCCACGCAGACCGGAAGATCGGAAATCCCCCTGATCCGGGTCACAAGGTTTCCTATTTCTGTGAAGTCAAGCCCTGCAGAACCTGTTACCCCTGTTTTCGAGACAAGGTAGATAAAGCCAGAAGCATTTTTTGCGATCATGGCCATCCTTTTTTCCGGGGTGGTCGGCGCAATAAGACGGATCAGCGGAAGATCATGACCTTTGAAATGGCAGGTCAGCTCGCTTGATTCCTCGGGCGGGAGATCGACCACAAGAAGTCCGTCAGCACCGGCGGAAACGGCGTCCGAATAGAACGCAGCTCCCCCGTAGGCATGGATAGGATTGTAGTATGAAAAGAGCACCACCGGAGTATCGAACCTTTTTTTGAACCTTTCGACCATGGAGAAGATATCATTCATCCTTATTCCCGAGGATAACGCCCGGGCCGAAGCCTTCTGTATGGCCGGGCCGTCTGCCGTGGGATCTGAAAACGGGATACCGAGTTCAAGTACATCGATCCCGTTTTCACACATTGCCGCGATTATTGATTCCGAGCGGATAATATCCGGGTCCCCGGCAGTGACGAAGCCGACAAGTGCGGTTTCGTTATTGCTGCGAAGCCCGGCAAACTTTTGTTCAATCCTGTTCATCATTGTTTCCCTTTTTATCGAAGTAGTCGAGAATGATCCCCAGGTCCTTGTCGCCCCTGCCTGACAGGTTGACAACGACCACATCTTCCTTGTCCATGGCTGATGCTTCCTTCATGGCAGCGTAAACAGCATGTGCACTTTCAAGTGCGCAGATTATTCCTTCGGTACGGCACAGATCCGAGAAAGCATCCATAGCCTGGCTGTCGGTTACGGCCGTGTATTTAACCCTGCCTGTATCCTTGAGCAGGGAATGTTCAGGTCCGACGCCAGGATAGTCCAGTCCTGCTGAAATCGAATGGGCCTGGCAAATCTGGCCCTCTTTGTCCTGGAGTATGTAAGATTTTGAGCCGTGGAGAACACCTACGCTTCCTGCGCAAAGTGTTGCAGCATGCTTGCCGGAATCCAGCCCGAGGCCCGCGGCCTCGGCCCCGAGCATGGCCACCCCGGGATCGTGTATGAACGGGTAGAAGAGTCCCATGGCATTGCTGCCGCCTCCGACGCATGCCACGAGCAGATCCGGCAGGCGGCCTTCAGCAGCCATGATCTGTTTTTTTGTCTCATGGCCGATCACGGCCTGGAAATCCCTGACCATGGCAGGATAGGGATGCGGACCTGCAACAGAGCCTATGACATAAAAGGTGTCCCTTACAGCAGATACCCAGTAGCGCATGGCTTCGTTCATGGCGTCCTTCAGGGTTCCGGTCCCCGATGTAACCGGGATGACCCTTGCGCCGAGAAGTTCCATTCTTTTTACATTAGGAGCCTGGCGCTTTATATCTTCGCATCCCATGAAGATTTTGCATTCCATGCCGAAAAATGCCGCTGCGGTCGCGGTTGCAACACCGTGCTGGCCCGCGCCGGTCTCGGCGATCACCTTTGTCTTTCCCATTTTGCTGGCCAAAAGGACCTGGCCCAGGGTATTGTTGATCTTGTGTGCCCCCGTGTGGAGGAGATCCTCCCGTTTCAGGTAGATCTTTGCTCCACCTGCGTGCCTGGTAAGGTTCCGCGCAAAAAAGAGCGGGGTGGGGCGGCCTGCATAGTCTGCAAGCAGCCTTTCCAGCTCGGTTATAAAATCTTTTTTTGCGGATATTTCCCTATATGCCTGGTCCAGCTCCAGGATGGCGGGCATAAGTGTCTCTGCCACGTACCTGCCGCCATATGGCCCGAAATGGCCGTTTGGGTCCGGCATCTGTTCGGTTTTGATGGTTTCTCCGGGTTCCATTTAGAATATCCTCCTGGTTCGTCTTTTTTGATATGGGCATTCCCTTACGGTTGTTATGAATTCATGTATCTTTGTAATGCTTTTTACACCTGGCGCTGATTCAACACCCGAGCTGACGTCAACGGCGTCGGGAAGCGCATCCCTTATTGCTGTGCATACATTTTCAACAGTAAGCCCCCCGGCGAGGATGCATGGAAATTTTCTTGCAAAGGAAGCGGCAGCCCCCCAGTTCCACGCGGCCGCGTTTCCGCCAGGAAGCGGCCCTTTTGAACATTCGACAAGGAAAGCATCTGCATTGTAATTTTCCGCTTCACCAAGCCCTGGTTCACCATCTGCAAAAAGGGCTTTTATGACATAAAAGCCCAAGGATCTGAGGTACTCCACGGTTTCATTGCTTTCTTTGCCATGGAGCTGAATATGGGTGAGCCCCGCCTTCCTTGCTATGCCCGCTGCAAATTCGGGGTCAGGGTTCACAAAGACCCCTGTCTTTGCCACGTGTGGCGGAATTTCACTGCATATCCTTGCGGCATCAGCTGGCTCGATGTTTCTTGGGCTCTTTTTGAAAAAGACGAATCCAAGGGCGTCTGCACCGGCCTGTAGGGCAGCGGTTGCCGCATCAATGCCGGTGATACCGCAGATCTTTATGCCTGTCAGGTTTTTATCCATATTGCTGTTAGTTGTTTTTTGTTTCAGCATTACGCATCTGCGCTGCATAGGTCTGCAAGCCTTTTTTCAGGATCATCCGATGCGCTAAGGTATTCTCCTATAAGGAAACACCGGATCCCTGCGCGCAGGTTCGCAGATATATCCTCCATTGATTTTATTCCGCTTGCCGCCACCGGTATCCTGTCCGGGGGAAGTGATCCTGCAATACTAGCCGCATGCAGGACATCTGTCGTGAAATCTGACAGGTTACGGTTGTTTATGCCTATCACTCTGGCAGGGATCCTTGCCACCCTTTCAATCTCTTCTTTGTGATGGATCTCGGCCAGCACTCCCAGGCTGAGTTCAGCCGCAAGCGAGGCAAGCCGCATGAGCAGGTTGTCATCGAGTATCCGTGTAATCAACAGTATGGCATCTGCTCCTGCGGCTGCGGATTCGTACACCTGGTACTCTGATATAATAAAATCCTTTCTCAGTACGGGAAGCGTCACCGCTGATCTGGCTGCCTTGAGGTCTTCGAGTGATCCCATGAAAAAAGGTTTGTCTGTAAGAACCGATATCGCAGCAGCTCCGCCCCTTTGGTATGCCCGGGCAAGGGTTGCCGGATCCAGATCCGGGTTTATCATTCCCTTAGAGGGAGAGGCGCGTTTTATCTCGGCTATGATACGGGCTCTCTTTTCAGGACCCTGGCTCATGGCGGATACAAAGTCCCGGATATCTTTGCGTTGTTTAGCTATCTGTTCAAGTTCGGGTTCCGGTATCCTTTTTTGCGCCCTGGCTATCTCTTCGCGTTTTTTTTTCAGGATTTCGTCAAGGATGGTCCCGGGCATCTATCCGTTCTCCCTTGTAAAGCTTGCAAGTGCTTCTAGTTTCTCCATGGCCTTGCCGCTGTCTATGGAGAGTGCGGCAGCTTCAATCCCTTCTCCGATACCAGGTACAACGTCTGCCGCCATAAGGGCAGCGGCTGAATTTATAAGGACGATGTCCCTTTTCTGTCCTTTCTCACCGGAGAGAATCTCCCTTGTTATCCTGGCGTTGATTTCAGGGGTGCCTCCTTTCAGGGATTCGGGGTCGTGCCTTTTTCCGAAATATTTTTCCGGCATTATATCATAGGTCAGGACCTGCCTGTTTTTTAGCTCCGAGACCCTGGTGGGCGCGCAGACGCTTATTTCATCAAGGCCGTCGTGACCGTGTACAACGAGGGCGTGCCTCGTGCCGAGTACATTCAGGGCGTTTGCAAACATCTCGGTGAGTTCCGGGGCGTAAACCCCCAAGAGCTGGCAGTTCGCAGCGGCTGGATTGGTGAGGGGGCCTAGCATGTTGAAGATGCTCCTCAGGCCGATCTCCTTTCTTGCCCGCATGGCATATCTCATGGCGCTGTGAAAGACCGGGGCAAACAGAAAACCTATTCCTGTTTCGGAGATTGCTTCCTCGACGATTTCAGGATCAACATCGATTTTTACCCCCAGGGCCTCGAGGAGATCCGCGCTTCCGCATCGGCTCGTTACCGAGCGGTTGCCGTGCTTGGCCACCGTGACCCCGCATCCGGCAACGACAAAGGCTGTAGTGGTGGATATGTTAAACGTTTCTGCTGCGTCTCCGCCTGTCCCGCAGGTATCAACCACAGTGGAAGAGAGGGTTGAGATCCGCGCGGCCTTCTTTCTCATGGCCCGCGCCGCCCCGGCCAGCTCCTCGAAGGTCTCCCCCTTGGTGGCCATTGCCGCCATGAACGCCCCGATCTGGGCGTCAGTGGCGTTACCGGAAAGTATCTCCGTGATCATTGCAGCCGCCTGGTCTTCGGTGAGGTCGATCCTGGAATAGAGTTTTGCAAGCAGGGTTGTAAACATTCGCTCCTCCTTTCTCAACCCGGTTGATTAGTTTGATTTCAGGATGTTTTTGGATTCGTGAAATATATATTTTAGCGGTTGCCTCATACCTTGCTATGTTCTTGCAGGCGCCCTGGATGCTTGTGCTTCGGCCATCTTTATGAAATTTCTAAGGATCCTTTTCCCTTGGGGAGTCATGATCGATTCAGGATGGAACTGTATACCTTCTGTGGGATGGAGTTTGTGTCTGACCCCCATTATTTCGCCGTCGTCAGATGTTGCAGATATTTCCAATACATCCGGAAGCCCCTCTTTGCTCACGGCAAGGGAATGATAGCGCATGGCTGTAAAAGGCTTTTTTATTCCGGAAAAGATCCCTGCCGAATCGCACGTGACCGTTGATGTCTTGCCGTGCATGATCCGCCTGGCAGGTACGATCCTTGCCCCAAACGATCTTGCTATGGCCTGGTGTCCGAGGCAGACCCCGAGAAGGGGTACCTTGCCGGATGCAATTCTTATCAGCTCAATGCATCGCCCCGCCTTTTCGGGTATCCCGGGACCAGGGGAAATCACTATACCTGCAGGAGGGTCTGCCAGGATATCTGCCGGCTCGAACATATCGTTTCTAATGACAACAACCCTGCTGCCCATCTGCCGGAGGTACTGGACAAGGTTGTAGGTGAAGGAATCATAGTTGTCTATCATCAGAATCATGGGATATCCTTTCATTTCGGGCTTTTTGAAATCATCTCCAGGGCCCTTTGGATCGCCATGGCCTTGTTTATGGTTTCTATTCTTTCTTTTTCCGGGTCGGAGTCGTAGACGATCCCGGCGCCCGCCTGTACGACCAGCCGTCCTTTCCGCCGGACCGCGGTGCGTATGGTGATCGCAAGGTCCATGTTTCCTGCAAAAGATATATATCCCACAGCGCCACCATAAGGGCCGCGCGGTGTTTCCTCAAGAAGGGAGATGATCTCCATGGCCCTGACTTTAGGGGCGCCCGAGAGGGTGCCGGCTGGGAAGGTTGCGGATAGCAGGTCCCATGCGTCATGATCCTCTCTTAGGTAGCAGCGTATGTTTGAAACCAGGTGCATGACGTGTGAGTAGCGTTCAATCACCATAAGGTCGGTGACTTCGACCGTCCCGGTCTCAGCCACCCTGCCCAGGTCGTTTCTTCCGAGGTCCACCAGCATCAGGTGTTCTGCGCGTTCTTTTTCGTCCTTTAACAGCTCGTCGGCCAGGGCCCTGTCTTCCTGCTCTGTTTTGCCCCTTGGCCTGGTCCCTGCAATGGGCCTTAGCGTTGCGATACCATTTTCAAGTCTTACCATGGTCTCGGGCGATGAGCCCACAAGCACGGTGTCATCCAGGTGGAGAAAAAACATGTAGGGCGATGGGTTGATAAATCTTTGGGCCCGGTAAAGTGAAAGGATGTCACGTGGAGGATCACAGACGAACGGCTGGGAGATAACGGCCTGTATTATCTCGCCTGACACGATCTGCTGCTTGACATATGAAACCATCTGCCTGAAACGCTCGGGATCGATCACCGGGCTGAGGCTGATCAACTGCTCGTGAGGATCTGCATGGTTTGGAGCATGTCTTTCCTGTATCTTTTTTGAAAGCTCATCGAGTTTCCTTATTCCGCTCGAGTAAGCATCTGCGGAGCTTTTGTGGTCACCGGCAAAGATGATGGCGACCATTGTCACTGTGTTCTTGATGTTGTCGAATATCAGCAACTCTTCTGGCACAAAGAAATGGGCCAAGGGCTCGCTTTCCGGAAGCTTGTTTTCGATTCTTTCAAAAAAGGAGACCATCTCGTATGATATATACCCAACGAACCCTCCCCAGAACCGGGGCATACCCGGGATTTCGGCACAGGTGTATTGTTTCATCCATTCCCTGCATACAGAAAGCGGGTCTCCATCATGCTTGACCTGCTTTTTTTCATCACCGGTTGTAAATTCGACGCGGTCTTTGAATATCCTTACTTGTGCGCGGGCAGACGCGCAAACAAAGCTGTATCTGCCCCATCTTTCCCCGCCTTCGACGCTTTCGAGCAAGGCGGCAGGTCCTTTGTTTTCATAGAGCTTTGCAAACATTGAGACCGGAGTATCCATATCGGCCAGTATTTCACGGCAGACCGGGATAACGTTGCTGGTCTTGTAGTGTATTTCGAATTCTGCTTTATCCGGGAATTCTTTAATAAGCATTTTCTCTCCGTCCATAGAATGAATTCATGGTTCAAGCCACGCCGTGTTTTCATGAGATCCTGGAATATATTCCGGCGCTGTTCTGGCCGGTTGAATTACGCAAACGTCCGGCATGGTGCGCGTATGCAACAAAAAAGGCCGCGGACTTTTGCCCGCGGCCTTGAATCACTGTATGAAAAAAAAACCGCGGGCAGTGCTTTTGTCCGCCCACGGTTTTAAATATTATCTACCGTTGGCAGACCTTCATGAGGTCTGCCACCACCAGAGGAGTTTTATCGTATTCTTGGTTAGAACCATCGTTGTATTGATTCCCTGTGAAATTGCTTTCGTATTTGAACTCATGATTTCATGATTAATTGTGACCAGATATTACAGGTAGATGTTCATGTCAAGAGATATTCTTGACGGCTTTGTAACCTTTCATGACCAGGAGCAATCATCCTTCAGGCATGCAACAAAGAAGCCAGGCTTTTTCCCCGGCCTCTGAGGTGTCTTCACGGTAAAGTTCGTCTGCACATTATTTCCTGTCATAGATTCGGGAATTCGGCTTTGCCCCTCAGGAGTTCATGTGTCTTGTCGGCCATCTTGATTATTCGTCCAGGCAAAAAATTTCAAGGTCATCGATTCGGATTGAGCCTCGGGTCAGCATGAAATCTATTGTTATCGCTTTGGCACCTGCTGGAGCCACGGTTGTTTTTGAGAGTAATTGCCAGCCTTTTTTGGGATCTGTCTCTCTGATCAGATCGATGGTGGGGTGAGGTGAGATCCTCCGCGGTGCATAGTTGTAACGGAATGCAGGGGCGATAAAATTAGAGCTGTATCCTAGATTTTTGGGTTTGACCCACACCCTGACCTCGTAATGCTTTCCTGGCTTGATTCCTTGTATTTTTTTCGATGGTTCAATAATAATACACCCTCCAGGAGGGTTAATATGTACAAGAAGGCAGGATTTTCCGCTGTGAACATCAGATTTATCTTGTATGAGCAAGACAGGGGTATTTGGTATAACAGTTTTTTTCCAGCCGAGCGGGAGATTTTCAGGGTTGAATTTTTCAAATTTTTCAGAATAAATAAGTTTTTTTGCCAAGGCGGGAAAGGTAGGAACAAGTACTGCTATCAGAATGATGATAGTCGCCTTACGCATGAAGTTCATGGCATGCTCCTGGATTTAAATACTAAATTATGTTAAATGTTCTCTATACATCATTGTAATCCTATTGGTTAAACCCTATTGTTATTTTAAGTTCAATAAAGTATATTCAAATTAAAAATTATTTTACAAAATATCAGGATACATTTAAATATGCAAGATAAATATGCCAGGATTCAAGGATATTGCATCCTTACTGTTTAATAGGCAACGTTTTTTATGGTGAAACCTGAATCCGTGATTTCAAATGCGAAATAGTTTAAATCTATAATTTTCTCTCAT
>CAYVIE010000042.1:0-20360 GCA_964451355.1 uncultured Desulfobacteraceae bacterium | reverse complement strand
CATGGGGGTGCTGATCCTTTTGTTCACCGATTCGGCTTTTTCCTGGTTTGTGATCACGCATATCGAGTAGGGCTTTTCATCGGCAAGGTGAATTTGTGCCGCCTCTATGATACGTTGCCTGTCTGCCAGAAGAAGCCCGGTCTTGAATTCATCCCTGGTTTTGTCGTCAAGTCCTACAAGCTCACGCATAAAGGCTTTAGACGCGTTGTCTGCCGGCGTCAAAGGCGCGTCTATGTCGGAACAAATCTGGATTACGGCTTCTTCTACGTTTTCCTCGAGAAACATCCCCTTTTTTGCCTGGGATACTGCGTCTGAAAATGCCTTCAAGGTGTTTAGCACATGTGGATCCCTGTAAGACGCGAAGCAAAAAAGGCCTGTTTCTGCCTGGTACAGAGATAATCCTCCATATGCGCCTCCCTTTTCCCTTATTTCCCTGTGCAGGAATACGGATTTCAGTATTCGGCTCAGGAGAGCAAGTGCCGGGGCATCCGGGTGGCCGAGGCGCATTGCGGGCACAACTTTGGCTACGTAGGATACGTCAGCAGCTGTGGTCCACATCTCCCTGCAGGGCTGTTCATCAATCATTAATTCCGGAGAGACAAAGCCGTTTTTGCCGTTTTTTCCGAGCGACCGGGTCATTGCCATTGCCTTGGATTCACCCTTTTGGAGATCATTTGATTCGCCGGTCAGGGCTATTTTAATGTTATCTGCTGTGAACAGGTTTTCCGCGATTTTTCGCAGGGCGCTTTGAACCGCCTGGATGTCGCCTTTTTCGGCCTGCTCGGCCTTTTTACGGATGAAAAGCAACTGGTGAATACCATGCCATTCTTCGTTTAATGCGGCTGACGCGGTGAAATTCCTGGCTGCCAGCGAAATCGCAAGGCGATGGGCGTTGTGTATTATCGATGCCTCAAGACCGGTCCTGTATTCAAAAAGGAGCCTCAGGATCCGGTCGGAATCCGAGAAATTGGATTCGCATAGAAGCTCTGACAGTATGGAAAACATTTCCGGAATTTTTTCAGAAATCGATTTTGCAGAAAAATATACCATGGGCAGGACACACGCCTTGTGATTTTCCATGTTGAAACGGTTTTCAGCCCTTACAGCGAAGCCCAGTCCTCCGGTTGAAGCATCGATACGCCTTGCAAGTTCGGCATAAGGCGTTGTTGCTGTTCCGGCACGGGTCATGGCATAACAGAAAAATGGCAGCCAAGGGCGCAAGCCCGGTTCAATCCTTCCCGCACCCAAAGCAGCGTGGACGTAAAAGATACCGGACGTCGGTTGCGGGTATATCCACATTGCCCCGTTCGCCTCGATACGTTCGGGCTTGAGCGTTCTGATTCCAGGTGTTATATCCTTTTTCTCCACGTAGGGCAGGCATGAAAGATCCTCGTCAGCCTCCTGCAAGCGTGCCAGTTTTATGGCCTCCTCCTTGAATCGTCTTAATTCCTTTTCCCCGGCTGATTCAATAATACGATTAAGGCGAATCTCTTCTTCTTGTTGTTTTTTAAGTAGAAGCTCTTTATCAGGAAGTAATAGCAGTCTGACCCTATGGGGGTTTTCAAGAAAGCATTTTTTGATCCTGCGCTCAAGTCCATGTTCTTCATGTATTTCATATTTCAATCTGGATAGTAGTTCATCGAATTTCAACACCAGCAGGGGATTTCCATCATGTATCCAGTCGGCGAAAAATTTAAACAAGAGCTTAAGTCCGTATGGGTAAGGTGAATTTGTTACCTCCTTATGGTGGAAAATAATCTGGTGTATCGCGGCATCGACAAGCCTGCTGTCAATACCATCTGCTGCAAGCCTTGCCAGAGTGTCAAGTATGAGATCCTCCACGCTATTTTCGTTTTCCGGCCTGATATCCTTGAGACCGCAGGAGAATATGGCCTGTTTGTATTCAGAGTCGTATCCCGCGCCGTCGCACAGGGATCTGCCCAGACCCGATTCAATGAGCGCCCTGTACAACGGGGCGCCGGGGTTTCCGAGCAGCACCTCCTCCAAGATGGATTCGGCAAGGATTTCATAGGGATCACGAATATCCGACAAGAGCCATGCGACGGAGACCTGTGCCTTTTCATCCACTGGCTTGGAGGGATCAGCCGGATAAAAAGCCACTTTTTTTTGCGGGGTGTCCCACCTGGGTTGATCAGGCATGTCAATTTTGTCTCCGGCTTTGGAGAAGTGCGACAGGACTTCGTTTTCAATAAATGCCAGGTGCTTTTCCAATGGAATGTCGCCATATGTATAGAAATAGGCATTGCTTGGATGGTAATGTGTCTTGTGGAACAAGACCAGATCTTCGTGGTTTAGTGTGCATATGGCCTCTGGATCTCCCCCTGAATTGAAGCGGTAAGGCGTTTGCGGGAAAATGGAGGCAAGTAGAGATCGGGCCAGGATTTGATCGGGTGATGACATTGCGCCTTTCATTTCATTGTAGACAACCCCCTGGAATACAGGTTTAAGATTTCGTTTATCATTTGGGTCAGGTTCGAAATCGATCCTCCATCCTTCCTGCCTGAAGCTCAACGGGTCAAGGAGAGGGAAAAAAACCGCATCAGTATATACTGACATCAAATTGTAGAAATCTTTTTCATTGGGTGTTGCAAAAGGATAAAGGGTCCAGTCTGATGCGGTCAGTGCGTTCATGAAGGTATTCAGACTTCGTTTCAGCATGGAAAAGAATGGATCCCGTACGGGGTATTTTTTAGAACCGCACAGCACGGTATGTTCCAGTATGTGGGCTACCCCGGTATTGTCGGCCGGTATTGTCTTGAATCCTACTGCAAAGGCGTTTTCAGGATCATCCCTGCTTATATGTATATGACGCGCTCCGGTGGGCTCGTGGATCAGGGAATAAAAATGGGCTGACAATTCTTTGATATTTTCGATTTTCTCGATTTTATAGCCTCCAATGGAGGTTTTGGATGAAATATTGCGGTTTCGCGGGTCGTTTTTCATTTTTCACCTTGTCTTCATGTTGAGTTTTTTGCCTGTATACAGCTGTCTTTGCCGTATGATAAAGTTTTTTATTGATTTTCGAATGTTATTTTAGTTTTAAAGGGAATGATATGAATTACAACAAAGCATAGTTTTACGCAATACCAGGTTGACTGCGCCTTAATTCTTAATGTTTATAAAAAATTTACCTGACCGAAAAATATAATGAAAAAGTTAAAATATATGGCTAAAGCCTATGCAACATGGGCTATGAAAAAAACACCTTTGGCCTCTATCGCAAGGCGTTATTTCCCTCTTGCCGGTGATCCACGTGAGATCGCAGCGGGTATGGCCCTGGGAGTTTTCGTTAGTTTCACTCCCACTATACCCTTTCATACTCTTCTTGCAATTCTGCTTGCATTGATATTCAGGGCTAGCAAGAGTGCAGCCGCTTTGGGCGTCTGGATCGGAAACCCTGTGTTTACTGTTCCATTCTATTATTATATAAGCTACAGACTCGGTTGTCTGGCCTTGGGGACTGACCCGGTTTGCGGGATTATTCCTCAATCGATAGTCGCCTTGCTCCGGCTTGGCGGTCAGACGATGTGGGTCATGCTCGTGGGTGGTGGTTTGCTGGGCCTCATTCCGGCTGGGCTTGCTTTTCTTCTCACCTATCATGTCGCAAAACGCGTTGTGATTCCTGTTAAGACAAGCTCGCGAATCAGGCGCAGATCTTCTTGATTTCGTTCTTTACAGTGAAAACACCTCAGCCGGGGCGGGGAGAAACCTCTTTTCATGTCCCGGGGTGATCGCTGCTATTCATGAATATTTAAATAGCTCCTGCTTATTAGAACCCTCTTGAAATTTGAAGATGTTGTCAGCAAAGAGCTTACTGAACCAATACGGGCTTAAGCCAAAAAAGTATATGGGCCAGAATTTCCTGGCTGATCCCAATACAGCGGAAAAAATCGTACGCATGTCGGGGATAGATCCGGATGACACGGTAATTGAGATAGGTCCGGGACTCGGAGCTTTGACCATTCCCCTTGCAAAAGCCTCGTCTTTGGTCTGGGCCATAGAAAAGGACAAGGATCTTGCTGTTGTCCTGCCCGAGCTTCTGGAAAAGAACGGAATATCAAATGTAATCGTTACAAGGGCCGATTTTATGCGCATTGACCTGGGGAATGCGCCCTTTGACATTACAACAAGACCTTGGATTTTTGGAAACCTGCCTTACAATATTTCTTCTCCGGTAATTTTCCGTATACTTTCTTTAAGGGAAAAAATCTCAGGAGCTGTTTTAATGCTCCAGCAGGAGCTTGCAGAAAGGATACTGGCCGGCCCGGGGAGCAGGCTTTATGGGAGAATCTCGGTTATGGTAGGCTTTTATGCAAAGGCGATAAAGCTTTTTGCTGTTCCCTCTCATCTTTTTTTCCCAAAGCCCAGGGTTGATTCGATGATTATCAGGCTGGAGTTCCCCTGTGAAGCAAAATATGCGGTAAACAATGAGGCTTTTTTTGCCGCCTTGGTAAAGGCGGCGTTTTTAAAGCGCAGAAAGACTATAAAAAACGCGCTATCTGGTCTTGCCGGTGGTCTTGACCAGGAAACTCTTAAATCTGTTTTGCTGGATGCCGGAATTGATCCTGGGGCCAGGGCCGAGACCATCGGAGTTGAAATGTTTGCCCGCCTTTCAAATCTCCTTTCCGAGTCGGCTGGTTCAGCCGGTTTGCTTCAACCCCCCGCTTTGTCCTGAATGATGATGACGTCGCAGGGATAGAACCTTGGCATATCCGCAATTCATGGTGATTTAACCGCTTTGGGAAGCCCCTTCCTCTTTTCATTTCCGGTTGGCAATTATTTTTTCTTGACATTATGAGATATATATCAAAATACATCTTATGTAAGATTCCGGCGACGGCTATAGGTTTTTATAATGATGCATCAAAAGAGCCAAAGGAGGTGACAGCATGGCAGAGGTGAAAAAATTTCTGATAGTTGTCAACAGCAGGGTTGATCAGCCGTATAACCATTACGCTGCTTATGTGGTGGCGTTTCTTGCCAAGAAACTTGCGGGAATTGAAAACGTATCGATTTACTATGGCCCCGAGGGGGTTGCGATGACAAAAAAAGGAGAATTGGCCAAGCTTGCCATTGATGATTCAATAAAAGATTTGATAGCAAGCCAGGTGGATGGATTAAATGCGGCCGATCTGCCGGACAATCTGGAGCAACTTGCAAGGTTTGAAAAAGAACAGCTTGGAGTAAACATATATTCCTGCGGAACTTTTCATGTAATTGATGGAGCGGGTAATAGCATCGAAGACTTGTCCAGGATAGAGGATTTCATAGTTCCCTTGAAGCTGCCCCAGGCCGCTGAAGCCTTACTTACAAGCGATAAGATTCATTACCTGTAGATTTCATCAGGGAAGGATCTGAATCCGTTACGGGGCAATGTATTATTGAGATACTTGAAACGCAAAGGCCAGACGGCATCTTTCCCATCTGGCACAAAATAATACAATAGATTCAGGAAGAATATTATAAATTCAATATAAGTAAGCCGGGCAACAGTCATATCACATGTTGCCCGGCTTTTAAACATTCCCTGAACCTGAGATCGTTCGGTCGTGCGCGAGATGCTCGAAGTCTTCCGTTAGCTAAGAGTCTAAAATGGTCGCCGGGAAAGCAAAATTGTGCGCAGGAAAAGGCCCGGGAGTGATCGCTGCTAATCATGGAGATTTATGGGAATTCGCCATTTCCCGTCACGGATTTCAGAACGGTGTTAATAACCGGGATTTTGCATCCTTTCGTTAAACCTGTAATCCAGCTCTGTCTCCTTGTAATCAAAAGCAACAACACGGTTGTATCTGATCCAGACTACATGCATGTCATTACCGACATATTTGCCATCCTCGTTTTGTGCATCGTATACGATAAAGCATTCCCATACCTGTTGACCCCTGAATAGGGGGATAAGTGGATAGGCGGTATCCAGGGTTACCTTTTCTGGCGGTTTGATCACCATGAAATTCCTCAAGCTTTCGGGTTTAACAAGATGAAACTTGAGGTAGTATTTTATCAATTCCACATAGTTTTCCGGATAGGGGCCAGGCCCTCTTTTTGCGGCTTCATGGGGAGGGGCCACCATGCATCCCGCGAAGAGCAATATAATGAGTAAGCCGGACACAAAAAAAGCTGGGAATCGATTCACTTGAATACTCCTTGTACGATGGTTGTTCGAAACGGCTTATCTCGTTGATATGGCCGCATATAAGGCTTGTTTTGAATGATATGCTTTGGTAGTAATTAACTTCATTTAATTATTATGTCAAATATTTTGATCCTGGAAAGCTCTTCACAACCCTTGAAAATTTAAGGATAACACCATGCGAAGGTCTTATTTTACCCGGCTGCTGCCGGCAATTGCTGTTTCGTTGTTTCTTGTTTCAGGCTGTGCCAGTACCCTTACATTTCTAGGTCCCTTAAAATCAAAACTTGTTGATGGAGAGCATTCATGTGGAAATCAAGCCCCGGACAAGTATGAATTTATAGCCCAGGGAACCAGAATAAAGATTATTCGTACCCCTATGTGCGAAGAATACGTAGAGAAATTGAGGGTGGCCGCAAAGCAGAGAAGGGGTTTCTACCTTGGAGTGCTTGAAATTCCTTTTTTCGGTTTAGGTCTTATCGATATCCTCAGATCATATGCAATAGTTGAGGAAAGCAAGAAAGTAGTTCCCCTGGCGAAATATCCCACAGGCAGGCTGATGCCTGCAGGCCCTCCTGTGCCTGCTGCAGGCGATTCATTTCTCATCGAGGACAGGGTGTATGATCTGAAGTTGACCCTGAAATCGGATGAGAACGGAATGATCGATCTTTTTCCGTATATCCCGCCCGGTGCAAAGTTCCTTGTCTTGACCATAACCCCGGTTTCAGATCCATCCCAATCTGCAAAGGTTATTATAACACGGTAGACAGGAAGGGAAGGCAAATAATGGGAAAGGGGATCATGGATGTTGAAAAGCGAGGCGACTATGTGCTTGCGCTCGATCTTGGAACATCAGGACCAAAAGTCGCTCTTGTTTCCTCGGACGGCTCAATCGCTGCAATGGCTTTCGAACCGGTGGATCTGGACCTTTTTGAACATGGTGGTGCCAGTCAGGATCCTGATCAATGGTGGGGGGCATTTGTAAAAGGGGCAAGGAGGGTTATCGCCCAGGCAGGAATCGCTCCGGAAAGTATTGCAGCTGTATGCTGTTCCGCCCAGTGGTCTGGCACTGTGGCGGTAGACAAGGACGGCCGTCATCTTCTTCCCGCCATGATATGGCTCGATTCGAGGGGCGCGGTTTATGCCGACCGGCTCATCGGAGGTTTTTTACGCATACAGGGATATTCCCCAAAGAAACTTTTCAAATGGATCAGCCTGACAGGAGGCGCCCCCGGGCGATCCGGAAAGGATCCCATTGCCCACATCCTTTATATAAAGAACAAGCATCCGGACATATACGAAAAAACAGCTTGCTTCCTGGAACCCAAGGATTATATGAACTACCGTCTTACCGGCAGGTTCTGCGCAACATGGGATTCCATCACGCTTCACTGGATTACAGACAACCGTGATATCAATGATATAAGGTACGATGACGGCTTGATATCCATGGCAGGCATAGATGCGGCCAAACTGCCGGAACTGGCAAGATCTGTCGACGTGATCGGCGGGGTGACAAGGGGGTGCGCAGAGGAGATCGGTATTCTGGCAGATACTCCGGTGATCGGAGGAACCCCTGATGTCCAGGCGGCGGCCATAGGTTCCGGAGGTGTTGAGGATTTTGCATCCCATTTATACATAGGGACATCCTCATGGCTCACATGCCACGTTCCTTTCAAGAAGACCGATCTTTTGAGAGGTATCGCATCCCTTCCATCGGCGGTCCCGGGCCGTTATTTCGTTGCAAACGAGCAGGAGACAGCAGGTGCATGCCTGAACTATCTCAAGGATAACATCTTTTTCGCCGATGACGGCCTTTGCGAGTGCAGGTCTGAAAACGTATACGCTGATTTTGACCGCATAGCCGCCGATGTTCCGCCGGGAAGCAGGGGGGTTCTTTTTACCCCATGGCTTTACGGTGAGCGCACACCCATAGATGATCCTCACGTGCGCGCTGTTTTTTTCAACCAGTCCCTGTCCACAACAAGGGCTGATCTCGTAAGAGCGGTACTCGAGGGCGTGGCGTTCAACGGCAGGTGGTTACTTGAGGGCGTGGAGCGTTTTGTTGGGAAAAAGCTCGATCCGGTCCGCATGATAGGCGGAGGGGCTCTTTCAGGGCTCTGGTGCAGGATTCATGCTGATGTATGGAACAGAAAGATACTGCAGATGGACGATCCCATCTCAGCAAACGTAAGGGGAGCCGGGCTTCTCGGGTTTGCGGCCCTGGGCCGTCTCGATTTTAGTGATATAGCAAAGCTCGTGCCGGTGGCTCAGGTCCATGAACCCGGTGTAGAGTACCGTGACCTCTATGATGAACGCTACGATATTTTCAAAAAGATCTATTTTAAAAACAAGAGGCTTTTCAGGCGGTTGAATGCGTCGACTTGAGTGTATGCCTGTTGTTGGTTTTTCTAATTTTCAAAATCATCAAGGTCCTTTCATAACAATAACTCAGTTGGGAGAATTCAGGATTGGATATTCAGACGTTGATGAATAAATACTTGAGGTATGTTCCCCCCGGTCTTGCCGGTTTCCTGTTTAGCCGGGTGAAAAGACTCCCTTTCGTGCGGGATCTCATTGAAAAGGAACTAGAGTCCATGATGGAGGAGTTGAAGAGCACTGCAAAACCCTATTCCGGCAAGGTCCCTTCAATGGCGAAACTCCCTGATTCAGGTCTGGATAAGGAAGACATCTTGTCTATTATGGGAGGTCTTGTGGAAAAGGAAGAGGAAAGGTGGAAATCCGGCAAGGTTTCCGGTGCTGTTTATCACGGCGATCCTGGACACGTGGACTTCTTGAACAAGGTATACTCCCTTTACTCTCAGGTGAATCCCTTGCATTCGGATATCTGGCCTTCGGCTGCCAAGTTCGAGGCCGAGATCGTTTCCATGTGCGCGAAAATGCTGGGGGCTGAAAACACCAATGACGAGATATGCGGTGTTGTCTCTTCGGGCGGAACCGAGAGCATACTTCTTGCAATGAAGACCTACAGGGATTTCGCAAAGAAGGAGAAAGGGATAACCAGGCCGGAGATGGTTGTCCCGGTAACCGCGCATGCGGCATTTGACAAGGCGGCTGATTATTTCGGGATAAAAATAATCCATGTTCCTGTGGGCCGGGATTTCAGGGCGGATGTTTCGGCCATGAAGCGTGCAGTAACGAAAAATACCATCGTCATGGTGGGGTCGGCTCCATCCTTTCCCCACGGGGTGATCGATCCCATAGAGGAGTTGTCCGGGTTTGCGCGACGAAAAAATATCGGCTTTCATACCGACGCCTGCCTGGGAGGTTTTGTCCTGCCTTTTGCGATGAAGCTCGGTTACGAGATTCCCCTGTTCGACTTCTCCCTTCCCGGTGTTACATCAATATCTGTTGATACCCACAAGTACGGTTATGCGGCCAAGGGGACATCGGTAGTCCTCTACAGGACAAAAAAGCTCAGGCGCTACCAGTATTTTACCACCACTGACTGGCCCGGCGGTCTCTATTTTTCTCCCACCTTTGCAGGGAGCAGGCCGGGCGGACTTTCCGCAGCTTGTTGGGCCGCCATGGTTTCCATCGGGGAAAAGGGATACATGGATGCAGTGAAAAGGATACTCGAGGCAGCAGACAGAATCAAGAAAGGGATAGAAAGGATAGGGGACCTTAAAATACTTGGTCAGCCGTTATGGGTGATAGCTTTCGGATCGGACAAGATAAATATCTACCAGGTTATGGAACGGATGGCTGAAAAAGGATGGAGCCTGAACGGACTGCACAAGCCCCCGTGCGTTCATATTTGTGTGACCCTCAGGCATACTGCGCCCGGTGTTGCGGATGAATTTATTTCTGATCTGTCTGAAGCGGTCGATTACGTCAAAAAGCATCCCGGAGAAAAAGGTGAGATGGCCCCGGTTTACGGGATGGCTGCAACCCTGCCGGTGAGGGAGCTGGTCGGCGACATGCTCGTGCGTTACCTGGATATGTTATACGAAGTTTGACCATGGCGGCTGCTATACTTCACCTGCAAAACCTGATGTCATGAAGGCGACCCGGGCTGTTGTTTCAGGAACATTGTATTTTTAACAAAAAAAACTTTACAAATTTTTTATAATTATATTTATTGAAAATTTCGGCTTTTGAATCCTTGAAACCGGCGTTTTAATTCTTGCCGGTAAAATTGAGTTAAATCATCTGTCCGGTCATGATGCGGCCAGCTATGCTGGTTGCGGTATAATCCGCATGTAGTAAGCATATGTAAATAAAATTTAATGACCCTCGAAGGCCGCGCCAGAAATCTCCCGCTGCCTGTTTAAGGGTCCGGGAATCAATGAAAGGAGCAAGATCATGTCCAAGAGAACACAGACAATCGACGGCAATACTGCAGCGGTGCATGTAGCCTATGCCTTGAGCGAGGTCGCCGCAATATATCCGATAACACCCTCAACATCCATGGGCGAGACCGCCGATGCCTGGGCTGCTGCCGGAAGAAAGAATATATTCGGCCAGCCTTTGCTGGTAAGGGAGCTGCAGTCCGAGGCCGGGGCGGCCGGAGCTGTTCATGGTTCCCTTGCAGCCGGGGCCCTCACCACTACTTTTACGGCATCCCAGGGGCTTTTGTTGATGGTGCCCAATATGTACAAGATTGCCGGGGAACTGCTTCCGGCTGTTTTTCATGTCTCTGCGCGCGCCGTTGCCGGGCATGCCCTTTCCATTTTCGGGGATCATTCCGATGTCATGGCGGTCAGGCAGACAGGGTTTGCCCTCCTGTGTTCAGGATCCGTGCAGGAGGTCATGGACCTTGCGCTGGTAGCTCACCTTTCGGCAATTGAAAGCAGTATACCCTTTCTTCACTTTTTTGACGGGTTCAGGACTTCCAGCGAGATCCAGAAGATAGAGCTGATCGATTACGAAGACATGGCCTCCCTCGTGAATTATGATGCGATTGCCGAATTCAGGGCAAGGGCCATGAACCCGGAGCACCCCCAGATCAGGGGCACTGCGCAGAATCCGGATATATTTTTCCAGAACAAGGAGGCCGCCAATCCTTTCTATCTGGCAGTACCGGATATTGTGGCTGGTGTCATGGAGAAAACTTTTGTCTTGACAGGACGGCGCTACAACCTGTTCGATTACGTGGGACATCCCGGCGCAGACAGGATAGTTGTCGCAATGGGGTCGGCAACTGAGACTATAGAGGAGGTCGTAAACTATCTCAACCGCATGGGGGAAAGGGTGGGCCTCCTCAAGGTAAGGCTCTACAGGCCGTTTTCGAACGAGCATTTCCTGGCATCGATTCCTGCCACAGTGGAGCGTATAACTGTTCTGGACAGGACCAAGGAGCCCGGAGCCCTCGGCGACCCATTGTACCTGGATGTTACAGCGGCTTTTGCGGAATATGGCGAAATTCCTGAGATTACATCAGGCCGGTATGGTCTGGGTTCCAAGGAGTTCACTCCTGCCATGGCCAAGGCGGTATTTGACAATATGCGTGCAGTCGCGCCGAAACACCATTTCACAGTGGGCATCAAGGATGATGTTACACACGCATCCCTCGAGGTGAGTGAAAAACTCGATACCACTCCCGAGGGAACGATACAGTGTAAATTCTGGGGATTCGGCTCGGACGGGACCGTCGGTGCCAACAAGAGCGCCATTAAGATCATAGGCGACCATACTCCGATGTTTGCCCAGGGTTACTTCGCATACGACGCAAAGAAGTCGGGCGGTGTCACCATCTCGCACCTGAGGTTTTCGCCTCATCCTATCCAGTCCACGTACCAGGTGGCCTCCGCTGATTTCATAGCATGCCACAAGCCTGCCTATGTAAGGCTTTATGACATTCTGGAGGGGATCAAGGAGGGCGGCACTTTCCTATTGAATTCACCGTGGACTCCCGATGAGATGGAATCCGAACTGCCGGCTTCTATGCGCAGGACCATTGCCCGCAAGAAACTCAAGTTCTACAACATTGATGCCATAAAGATCGCAGAAGAGATAGGGCTTGGCGGAAGAATAAACATGATCATGCAGACAGCTTTTTTCAAGCTGGCCAACGTGGTTCCGTTTGATGAGGCTGTTTCGTACCTCAAGGCCGACATAGAAAAGACCTATGGCAAAAAAGGCAAGAAGGTGGTTGAAATGAACCTGGCCGCGGTGGACAGGGCTGTTGAAAACCTGCATGAAATAAAGGTTCCCGAGTCGTGGAAGGATGCTGGCTACGAAAAAGATGTAGAAAGTAAGGATCTTCCTGAATTCATAGAAAAGGTTTTGATCCCCATGAACTCCCAGAAAGGGGATACCCTGCCTGTCAGCCTGTTCCCGCCTGATGGTATATTCCCCGTGGGCACAAGCAGGTATGAAAAACGAGGGGTCGCTATTCATGTGCCCCAGTGGATTCCTGAAAACTGCATCCAGTGTAACCAGTGCTCCTTTGTCTGCCCACATGCCGCCATCAGGCCCAAGCTGTTTACAGAAGATGAACTCAAGGATGCTCCCGAAGGATTCGATACGATTCCGGCCCTTGGCAAGGAACTCAAGGGGTATCGATTCCGTATGCAGGTGTATACCCTGGACTGCCAGGGCTGCGGCAACTGTGTGGATATATGCCCCGCAAAGAAGAAGGCTCTTGTGATGCAGCCTATAGATACACAGACGGACAAGGAGATCCCGTGTGAACGTTTCTTTGAATCGGTTCCAGCAAAAGACGGCTTGCTGAAACGGGAATCAGTCAAGGGCAGCCAGTTCTTCGAACCCCTCATGGAGTTTTCCGGTGCGTGCGCCGGGTGCGGTGAGACCCCCTATGTCAAGGTTCTGACACAGCTTTTCGGCGAGAGGATGATTATCGCCAATGCCACGGGGTGCAGCTCCATATGGGGAGGATCTGCTCCGTCATTCCCGTATTGCACCAACAAGGATGGTTTTGGTCCTGCCTGGGGGAATTCACTCTTCGAGGATGCTGCTGAATTCGGTTATGGAATTGCACTTGCATACCTGCATAGGCGGAAGCACCTGGCCGCCATGATGGAAGAGGCCCTGAATGGAGATCTGCCTGCCGGGTTAAGAGAAGCCATGGAAGGCTGGCTTGCCAACATGAATGATCCACAAAAATCCAGGGAATATGGCGATACAATAAGGAAGCTGCTCGCAACAATTCCGAAATCCGGCATTCTTTCACAGATAGCCGCCTCAGCAGATCTTTTCGTGAAAAAATCGGTATGGGCCTTTGGTGGTGACGGGTGGGCCTATGACATAGGATACGGCGGTCTGGATCATGTGCTGGCGTCGGGTGAGGATATAAATATTCTTGTGATGGACACCGAGGTCTATTCAAATACTGGTGGCCAGTCATCCAAGGCAACCCCGACCGGTGCTGTTGCCAAGTTCGCCGCATCCGGTAAAAAGGTCGGCAAGAAGGATCTAGGCCGCATGGCCATGACATACGGTTATGTTTACGTGGCATCTGTCGCCATGGGAGCCAACAAGCAGCAGTTGATGAAAGCATTTATCGAGGCGGACAGTTATCCCGGACCTTCCTTGATCATATGCTATGCCCCCTGTATCAACCAGGGACTTAAAGCCGGTATGGGGAAAAGCCAGGAAGAAGAAAAAAAGGCGGTGGAGACCGGGTACTGGACTCTTTACAGGTATAATCCACTACTCGAACAAGACGGGAAAAACCCCTTTATTCTTGAATCAAAGGCTCCTAACGGCAAATTGCAGGAATTCCTGGCCGGGGAAAACAGGTTTGCTTCCCTTGAACTTAGCTTCCCGGATGAATCAAAACGTTTGCGCGCCAAGATAGAGCAGGAGATTGAGCGTCGCTACAGGATCATGAAGCTCATGGCAGATCCAAAGTCGATCTGTGATGAGGAGGAATCCGGCAAGGATTGATGGCTTGCGTATAACTCATATACCGATATACTACCCTGATAAAAATGGCCGCACAGGTTGCCTGGTGCGGCCATTTTTATGATTTTTCCTGGATCCGTGAGCTTTTGCCCGTGCGCCAGATGGTCGAAGGCAACCGGCCGATAATAGTAAGCTATATCAGCCGGTTGCCGGCAAAGCAAAATGGCGTGCGGGCAAAAGTCCCGAAGGGCGGTTCATTTATATGGTGAAAAATATTTGTTACCCGTTTGATTGTAAAAGGCTGATAATAATTTTTTTTAATGATAACATATTATTTTCCGTCACTGATTCAGGATTTTTGATTGAAAATGTGTAGGTATTAATGGGCCTGATTTATTGCTGTCTGATTTCTGTCTTTCCAGGAATCCCTTTTAAGTAGTTTCAAGGATACAATGGAATATAAGGAAAAAAACGGATGCACCAGATGCGGCACATGCTGCCTGAAGGGCGGGCCTGCCCTGCATGTAGATGACCTTGCGCTGGTGAGGTCGGGGAAGATTCCGGCAGAGGCTCTTTATACCATCCGTAAAGGAGAATATGTCCGGGATAATATCTATGGCGGGCTCAAGAAATCACAAGATGAGATCATAAAGGTAAGATCGCACCTGCATGACGGATCATGCTTTTTTTATGACCGTGAAAGTCACTCATGCAGGATATACCTGTCGAGGCCATCAGAATGCAGGATACTTGAATGCTGGAACCCTGAAAAAGCTGCGCTATATCATGACAAGGAGAGGATATCGAGGAAGAATATTTTTTCCCATATCTCATGGCTTTGGGACATTATATGTGAGCATGAGCAAAAATGTGGTATGGCACAGGTGGAAATACTGGCGAAAAGGAGGGAAACCGGCGATAAAGATGCGTCGGCAAGTCTTCAAGCGCTTGTTTCTTATGATTCCCGGCTGCGCCGGGATATCGCTGATTCCATAGAGCGTGACATAATGATTTGCGAACTTTTTTTCGGCAGGCCGCTTTCAGAGATACTGAAAGCCCGTTTCGGAATCAATGTTGAACGGTCGAGATCATCATACATGATACAATCGTAAACTTTCATGATTAGCAGCAATCACTCCCGTGTAAGAAAACAGGGTTTTCTGTCCCTCCGGACTTGGAGGAGTTTTCACGTTAGCCCATCAACCATCCTTTGCTTTTCCCATCCCCGTGCGAAGTAAAAATAAGGATAGAAAAAGCATAGTTCACTAGAATTCACATCCCTTAGCAACCCTGTTTACGATGGCATAAGAACCATCAATGATAACTTGCAAAATAGATGTTTTTATGCAAGTTATCACAAATTATGCGTAATAATCCTTTCCAGGATCATAAACGCTTGATGCGAGGAGGAACGATGTTTGATAGTATCCATTGCGCCCGCCGCATGATACCCGCAATGATCATAACTTTTTTTTCTTTGTTTTTTTCATGTAATTCCACC
Organism: uncultured Desulfobacteraceae bacterium; assembly: GCA_964451355.1. Lineage (GTDB taxonomy): Bacteria > Desulfobacterota > Desulfobacteria > Desulfobacterales > Desulfosalsimonadaceae > CAYVIE01. The sequence goes on along the minus strand of CAYVIE010000042.1, from coordinate 4,878 downwards.
AAGTTTATCGTGGATCACAACATGATGCCTTTGACCAGGAAAATGAATGCTGCCATCCAGGCGAATCCTGATATAAAGCTTGTGTGTGAAGGCATGCCTTCCGGTATTCTCCAGCTGGAGGGGATGCTTGAAGCTTCTCCTGATAATGTATTATTGATGCGGAAATTGGCCGAAGCTTATTATGGTTATGCCTTTGCCTGTGTTGAGGACAGGGATCCGGAACATGCGGCTGCCTTGTATAAAAGAGCTATGGAGTATGCCCGTATGGCGCTTGTATTCCGGCATCCAGAATTAGATGGGAAATGGGATGGTCCTTTGGATTCTTTTTCGGCCATTATCACAGAATGCGGGCCTGATGATGCAATCGATCTCTTTCTTGCGGGTGCAGCGTGGCTCTCATGGGTGGGAAAGAACGTTGATGATCCTGAGGCGTTGCTTGCTCTTCCCAAAGTCGAGGTGCTGCTGACAAGGGCGATACAGATAGATGATACTGTTTATGAAGGCGGCGCCCATGCATGCCTTGGTGTATATTACGCCACCCAGCCTGAAGGGGGGGGAGGGGATATAACAAAGGCGGAAAAACACTTTCAAAAAGCCTTTGCTGTTTCGGGGCACAGGTTGCTTACCTACGACTTTCTGTATGCACGTTATTATGCTTACAGGCTCCAGGACAGGAAAATATTTCTGGATTCACTAAACAGGGTGCTTGATACTCCTTTGGAGATTTATCCGGAGAAGCGTTTTGTAAACGCTGTTGCAAAGATGAAGGCCAGACGATTGAAAGACGATGTTGACCGATTTATCGCGGGGGGAGAATGAAGATTAAAAGGTTGGGATTGATTTTTGCGTGTTTGGGTATTTTTTTCTTTCTGGAATCCTTGGTTCCCTGCGGGGGCGCATGTAAGACTATCAGGATAAAGATGGCGACCCTTGCGCCACGCGGCTCGGATCTTATGAAAATCATGGAAGAGATGGATGCTGCTGTGCGCAAAGCCACGGATAACAGTGTAGAATTCGTGGTCTTTTACGGTGGGGTCCAGGGAGATGAAACTGAAGTGTTGCGCAAGATACGCATGGGACAGCTTCATGGGGGCAGCTTTACGGGATATGGCCTGGGCCAGATTGTTCCTGAAGTGAGAGTAACTGAGATCCCCTATGTGTTCTGGAATACAGATGAGGTCAATTATGTACGTAAGAAGTTGCAGCCTTACATGGATAAACGCTTCGAAGAAGCTGGCTTCATAGTGCTTGGTTGGAGTAACGTCGGGTTTGTCTACAACTTTTCCAAGGTGCCCATCGTTTCCCTTGATGTGGCAAGACAGCAGAAATGGTGGATGTGGGAGGGAGATCCCCTTTCCAAGGCCGTGTTTGACGCCTTTGGAATCCATCCCATTCCTTTGTCATTCACCGAGGTTATGACATCGCTCCAAACGAAGATGATTGATGCTGCAAGCACAACGCCTTATGGCGCTGTCGCATTCAGGTGGTATACACGTTTTTCATATATGGATGAGTATCCCATTACGAACGTTCTTGGCGCCACCATTGTGTCAAAACGAATATGGAAAAGAATACCGAAAGAATACCAGAAAAAAATACTGAAGCTTTGCCCTGGTTTTTTTGCGAGGATCCAACAGTACTCTCGCGTTCAAAACAAAAAGAGCATCAAGGTTTTGAAAAAGAGCGGTATCAAAGTCGTACCGTTTAATCCTGATGACGCAACGCGGGAATTTATTTTTAATGCTGCAAAAAAGGCCAGGGAAAGCCTTGTGGGTAAAATATATTCACGGGAACTTCTTGATCGTACACTTGCGTTGCTTGCCGAATACAGAGCTGCTCACCCGGAAAAGGGCATTGAAAAGATAGAATGATGGAAAATAAAGCATGTCACACAGCTTTTGTGCTGCCCAGGGGAATTGAATCGGGCATGAAAGAGAGCAGAAAGAGAGCAATTCACTCTTTTTAAGAATATGAGATTTCATGGTCAACACTGACAATATTGTTCGGGGGATAATAGATGCAGTGCCTGAATTGCGGAAAGGAATTCGATGCTGACCAGTTGGTTTGCCCGCATTGCAATGGTGTTAAAAGTGGTGGCGCCGGTTCTGCGGCAAGGCGAATAGAAGATTTTTTCTTGTTTCTCCTTTTCTTCGGTCTTGTAATTCTTGTTTTGCTCCAGATTGTGATGCGATACGGTTTTTCGTCAGGCATGCCTGGAGCGGATTTTTTAATAAGGAACCTGTTGCTATGGCTGGCCTTTTTCGGGGCTGCTATTGCTACAAGGGGAGGTGGACACGTAAAGATAGATGCCCTGACCCACTGGCTACCGGGATCGCTTCGGCCATGGGTAAACGCTTTGACGGATCTTTTTTCTGCAGGTGTATGCGGTCTTTTATTTTATGCGTCATATTCGCTTGTAAGCATAGAAGCAGAGAGCAAGAGTCTTTCCCCGTTCTACGGGTGGCCTCTGTGGCTTTTTGAGATAATTCTCCCCGCCGGATACCTGGTTATAGGAATACGTTTTCTCTCTCGATGTATTAAGGCCGTAAGCAGCCTTATATCCGGGAGGGACGGCGTATGATTGCAATCCTTGTTGTAATTATCGTCTTTTTCGCGCTCCTCGGTGCTCCTGTTTTTGTTGTCATATCAGCGTTTGCCGCCTTGGGTTTCTATACTGACCAGGTTCCCATGCCTGCCCTTGTGGTGGATTTTTATAACAAATTTTCAAGCAATCCAATATTATATACAATTCCGCTTTTTACTTTCGCCGGATTCATCCTGGCCGAGAGTAATGCGTCAAAACGTATAGTTCGGGTTTCAAGGGCATTTTTCGGCTGGTTGCCAGGCGGGTTCGCCATTGTGGCATTGTGCGCTTGCGCTTTTTTTACTGCTTTTACAGGGGCGTCAGGAGTAACGATTATTGCCCTGGGAGGCCTTCTATATCCCGCAATGATCAAGGAGAGATATCCTGAAAGATTCTCACTGGGTCTTCTTACTTCATCCGGAAGTCTGGGCCTGTTATTTCCCCCAAGCCTTCCTGTTATCCTTTACGGGGTGATCGCAGAAACTTCAATAAACAAACTCTTTGCAGCCGGCATACTCCCGGGTGTGTTTTTAATTTTTATCCTCTCGGCATACAGTATATTTACGGGAAAGTTGGCGGGTGTGCCAAAAGAACCGCTTTCGGTTAGAACGATGCTCTCATCTTTTTACGAGGCCAAGTGGGAGATAGCCATTCCTTTGTTTGTTATTGCCGGTATATACGGCGGCTACGTAACCCTGGGAGAGATTGCTGCTCTGCTGGTAGTTTATGTGCTGTTTGTGGAGGTGCTCGTCCACAGGGAGATCAAAGTGAGGCATCTTCCAGCGATCACTCACCAGAGTATGGTCCTTGTGGGAGGGATACTGATTATCCTAGGATCTGCGCTTGCACTGACCAATTTCATGGTCGATGCTCAGATTCCCATGCATTTGCTAGATACCATGAAACGCCTTATAGATTCACGCTGGGCTTTTTTGATAGGGCTTAATCTGTTCTTGCTGGTGGTAGGGTGCTTGATGGATATCTATTCGGCATTGCTGGTGGTTGTGCCGCTGATACTTCCCATAGCCAGGGAGTACGGGGTGGATCCTGTGCATCTGGGTATAATTTTCTTAACCAATCTTGAAATAGGTTATTCCACTCCTCCTGTGGGTATGAATTTGTTTATTTCGTCATACCGTTTCAATAAACCGGTGCTCACCCTTTATCGCGCGGCCGTACCTTTTATCTTGATCCTTCTTGCCGGCCTTGCTGTTATCACTTATGTGCCCGAGTTGTCCTTGTATATGGTTCATAGGTTCGGCATACAGTAGCCATACTAAAAAGCCTGAATCTGCATGCTGTTATATGGAGAAGCAAAATGGCCATGCTCACATTCCTGAGGATCGGAAAGGAGATCCATGATGAAACAGAGCAGATGATCACGGATCATCTCGTATACAGGGAAAAGGGAACAGCATCGCGGCTTTTTTTGCGTATATATAAGTCTGTTTGTGCTGTTTGCAACAGCATTCTGGTCCTTCTGGGCATCGGTGATATTTTGTAAGTCCTCCTTGAGTATGCCAGTAGGTCCACAGATCAACTTCTTATTGTATTTACTCTGGATATATGGCGGGAAATGATATTTTGCCCAACAAGTTTAGTTAGTTGTGGGTTATACGCGAAAAAACTCCAGGGTCTGTCATGGTTTTAGAAAAAGCCTTGTTGGACTCGCCAAAAGCCCATCATGGTTGTAATAATTTTTAACTACTTGGACTCATGCGAGCCTGTAGACTTCAGGGCGTCGGTTTGGCAGGAAGTAGCGCATGGTATGATTTCTGACCGCTTCAATCTTTTCTTTGTACAGTGAGCATATCCATACAGCGTCCCTGTTCGAAGTGAACTTTCCCGTGGCTTCACCGGCAGGATCAATAACCAGTGCGGTCCCCGGGAAGCGCAGTCCTTCACCGTTTTCTCCCACAGCATTTACTGCCGCCACATACAGACTGTTGTCATATGCCCTCGCTGTAAGATGCTTGAGCCAGGATCGGATTTTACCTTCCGGGGTCTTGCCGGGCGATGCATGACTGATCAGGATGAGATCTGCTCCATGCAGGGCATACATCGTTGTAAGCTCGGGGAAGTGTGAATCATAGCAGAGTTGGAGTCCTATTTTCCAGCCGAGGTGTTGAAAGCAAAAAAGTGCATCTCCAGGATTGAAGAGGGGTTTTTCAGGTGGGCCAAGATGTATCTTTCTGTACGATCCTAGAAGATGACCATTGTGAACAACAAGCTGGGTTGCATAAAGCTTTTTAAGGGTATCCCTTTCGGCCATTCCTGCCACTATGACGGTATTA
>CAYVIE010000041.1:19830-20417 GCA_964451355.1 uncultured Desulfobacteraceae bacterium | reverse complement strand
TGCTTTTGCCTCCCCTTGACAGAGGGATCAAGTGATCCATGGTAAGTTCTTTGGGGCTGAAGCGCCTGTTGCAGTAATAGCAGATACCCTTTGCCCTTTTGCGTTTCCACCACTGGGTCTGGCGAAGCATCCTGGCCTTGTTTCTCTCTTTTTGTATTTCCTGCTCGTCTATGAACATGTCAAAAAGCCTATTCTGTCAGGTAGAAGGTTATGGTAGTCACAACCCTTACGTCCTTTTCTATCTTGGCCGTATCTCCGTAACTCTCGCCCGCATCCCTTATAATGAAGCTGCCCTGTCTGGCGCTGCGGATTCCCCCCACTTTCACGCCTGCGTTCTTGGCGAATTCCTTTGCAGCGATACGCGCGTTCTTCGTGGCCTCGGCCAGCATTTCCGGCTTGATATCATTCAGGCGTGTAAAAATATAGGAAGGTCGCATGTTGTTGATGTCAATTCCCTGGGCAATGAGCCTGTTCAGCTTGTTGCGCACCTTTTTGATCAGCATGACCTTGCCGGTTTCAATGCTTATGGTGCCTGTTATTACGTGAACCTCGTCCACCAGCCTGTTGTTATTGTCACGAAATTCCCT
>CAYVIE010000041.1:0-19820 GCA_964451355.1 uncultured Desulfobacteraceae bacterium | reverse complement strand
GTCGAGGACCCCGGGGTTTATCTCATCATCTGTGAAGCCGTTTTCCTTCAACAGGCTTATTATGGTTTGCTGGTCTTTTTCCGCCTGTTCATAGAGCTTTGGTATCTCGGAACGGCTCGATCCCTTGACACTGAAGCCTATCTCCCAGTTGGCCCGGTCCGCGGTTACCCGTCGTTCCGAAAGCCCTTTCGCCTGCGCGGTGTTGATGGCCACCTTGGCGTTGTAAAGTGTCTGGCTGATAAAATATCCGCCGGCGGCAAGGCCGATGGCGATAAAGATCCCCAAAAAGAAAAGACCTCCGGAATTATTTCTTGTCATGGTCATCTCCCCTTATAAAGTAGTTCAACGTAGTTACCGTGAGAACATCTCCAGTTTCTGTACCATGATATCGTTGTCAGCGCAGGACCGCAAGTTACAAAAATCCGGGCCTTATTGCCGGATCCTGTCATCCGCATGGATCATACCGACGCAACACCCGGCAGGTCGAGTCCCTGCTTCATTATCCACCTGTCTATCTCTTGTTTCAGTATGGCGTAATATTTTGCAGATCCCCCGAGACCTTTCCGGCCGAAATAGTAGTTTATTTCAAGGAAAAGAGGTGTTTGCCCGGGATCGTCTCGGTCAAATATTATATCGATACCGGCAAGGTTGATATTGGTCTTTTCCGAAAACAGGGAGACAGCTCTTTTGGCCTTTTCCTGGAGGGCTGGTTCCGAGTCAGTGTCAATTATTCCTCCCCGGGAGAGGTTTGCGCAAAACCTGGATGGATCCGGCTGCACCCTCCAGTAGGAAAGAATCCTTTTGCCGATGATTACAACCCTGAGGGTCCGGTTTGCAGACCGGATGTATTTCTGGAGCAAAAAGCCCTTCTGGTCGGTCTTTTCATAGCGTCTTGCCAGGGAGAGAATTTTTTTCAGTTCACTTGGGTTTTGCACCAGGAATATATTTGAGCCCTCATCGGACCAGTCGAACTTGAACACAAAAGGGTAGCCGGAACACGGGAACTTGCGTTCTGATTCGTAACGGCGGAAAAAGTCATTTGTGTCGTGAAATACAAGCGTCTCCGGGTGAGGGGTTTTTGTTTTTGCAAAAAGGCGGGTCTGGCCGATCTTTCCAGGGAATGAAAACCGCGCCGTATAGTCGGGAAAGAATCTTTTTGCATATTTTTTCGTCACGTTAAACAGGGATCGGTAGCACCCCTGGGGCAGAATCACTGCGTCGGCCTTTCTTATGAGTTCGATGTCGGAGTGATCGGGATCCCTTCCAGCGCATAGCCGGTTTATGTCGCCTTCATAGCATGGATGATAGGAAACGATCATTCGTAGCCGAGTTTTTTTAGTGCAGAAGGCCTCTTGCTCCAGTTTTTCTCCACCCGCACAAACAACTCGAGGTAAATGCGGGCGCCAAGGAGCATCTCCATGTCGAGCCTTGCGGCCTGGCCTATGGCCTTGAGCATGCTCCCGTTTTTCCCGATGATGATCCCTTTTTGGGATTTTCTCTCCACGTGGATCACGGCATGTATACGTATCAGGTTTTTTTCAGGAATCTCCTTGAATGACTCGATAGTAACCGCGCTTGCGTAAGGAATCTCTTCTCCGGTCAAATGGAATATCTTTTCCCTGATAAGCTCAGCCACGATGAACCGCTCGGGCAGGTCGGTAATCATGTCTTCGGGATAGTATGGATGGCCATTGGGCAGGTTCGCAATCATTGCGGCCAGCAGTTCGTCGGTCTGGGTCCCCTCGGTTGCTGATATGGGTATGATCTCGAGAAATCTTTCCATCTTTGCGAACCTGTCGATCTGGGCCAGGAGATCGGTTTTTTCCACCAGATCGATCTTGTTCATTGCGAGTATGGCAGGTGTTGTTGATCTTTTCGTGACCAGTGTCAGGACGAATTCCTCGGCCTCGTTTTTAGGGCGTGAAACATCTGTCATGACCAGGATCAGGTCTGCGCTGTCTAAGGCGTTGACTGCTGTTTCAACGATTTTCGTATTGAAAAGCTTTTTGCTTTTATGAATGCCGGGAGTGTCTATGAACACGATCTGGTAGCCGGGGCCGGTAAGGATGCCCGGTATCCTGTTCCTGGTGGTCTGGGGCTTTGGGGAGGTTATGGAGATTTTTTCACGCAGGTACCTGTTCATGAGGGTCGATTTGCCTACATTCGGGGCTCCTGCGATGGTTACGAATCCTGACTTGAAGTCAGGTGTCTCATGTTGTGTCATGGTTGAAAACCGCCTTGTCAATTGGTTTGCTTTTGAGTTTGCGGGACAGAGGCAAGATTTACTTCCAGATAGTTGGATTTTACCACAATTATCCCTGTGGGCACGGGTTTATTTCCAGCATCTCCATTATTCTTTTCCAGGCCTCATCTTTACCCTGACCTGTTTTTGCAGAAAAACATATGATGTCATCCGGGTCAAGTCCGGTGGAGGCGGCAATCTTTGCGATCTGACCGCGGCGGCGTGAGGCGGAAAGTTTGTCGGCCTTGGTTGCAAGGATAAAAAAAGGGAAATCGTGATGCTTGAGGTAGGTCGCAAGGATCAGGTCCGATTCCTGGGAAGGATGGCGTATGTCACACAATAATACAAGACCTTTCAAGGTTTCACGGGTGGAAAGGTAGGTCTCTATCATCTGTTTCCATCTCGACCTTTCGGCATGTGAAACCTTGGCATACCCGTAGCCGGGTAGATCGACGAAGAAGAACGAGCCGTTTATCAGGAAAAAGTTTATCTGCCTTGTCTTGCCGGGCGTAGAGCTGGTTTTTACAAGCTTTTTCCTGTTCAAGAGTTTGTTTATGGCAGAGGACTTTCCGACATTCGACCTGCCGGCAAACGCCAGTTCAGGATATTCCGGCGGTGGATAATGCACTTTTCGGACCGCACCGCAGACAAATTCAGCCGACACAATTTTCATTGAATTATCTTGATAAGAAGATAACATGACGGATTTGTTGCCGATCCGCCAAAGTCAGGAAAACCCCCTTCAACCGGGTCTTATCAGATGACCTTGTTCAAAGGATACTCTATGATTCCCTCTGCGCCGTTTTTCATCAGTACGGGTATCAGGTCCCTTACCGTGCCGGAATCGACCACGATCTCAACCGAGTACCAGTCGGACTGGTAGAGCGGCGCGACCGTGGGGGCTGTAAGGCTCGGCAGTAGGGGCATGATCTTGTCCAGGTCGTTTTTTGGGACATTCATCTTTAGCCCCACCATCTTTTCCGCTACGAGGGCGCCTTTGAGCAGGAGCGCCACCTGTTCTATCTTTTCCCTTTTTGCGCGGTCTTTCCAGGAATCGTGGTTGGCGATCAGCTGCGTGTTCGTCTGCATCATCTCGTGGATGATCTTGAGCCCGTGCGCCCTTATGGTGCTTTCGGTCTCCGTGATTTCGACAACTGCGTCGGCCAGCCCGGAGACGACCTTGGCTTCTGTGGCCCCCCATGAATAGCTGATCTCGACGTCTATCCCTTTTTCACGGAAGTATTTTTTCGTATAGTTTACCAGCTCGGTCGCGATCTTTTTCCCTTTCAGGTCTTCGAGTTTCTCGTAGCCCGAGTCCTTTGCCACAGCCACGACCCACCGCGCCGGTCTCGCGCTGACCTTGGAGTATACCAGGTCGCAGACCACGAAAACATCGGATTCGTTTTCAGCGATCCAGTCTTTGCCGGTCAGCCCGGCATCGAGCACCCCCTGCTCTACATATACAGACATCTCCTGGGCCCTGCACAGGGTGCAGGAAATTCCCGGATCGTTTATGTCCGGGAAATAGCTCCTCCCGTTGATGTTTATCTTCCAGCCCGAACGCCTGAAAAGTTCTATGGTCGATTTTTGCAGGCTCCCCTTGGGGATGCCGAGTTTGAGAATTCCGCTCATTTTTTGTATACCTCGTCAGGATCAAAGACAGGTTTTTCAGAAATTTCCGCGCTCCCATCATCGTTTATCCTGGTATAGAAGCACGATTCATAACCCTTGTGGCAAGCCGCGCCACCAACTTGTTCGACTATCAGCAGTACAGTGTCCCGGTCACAGTCTATCCTGATTTCATGTACATGCTGTATGTGCCCGGAAGACTCACCCTTTACCCACAGCTTCTTTCTCGACCTGCTGTAATAGGTGGCCTTGCGAGTGGAAATGGTTGCGCGCCAGGCTTCACGATCCATGTAAGCCATCATCAGGACCCTGCCTGTCTTGCTGTCCTGGGCTATAGCCGGGACAAGCCCGCCGGTTTTTTCAAAATCCGGTTCTATTTTTTTATTGCTGGTTTGCATTTTGATTTTCATGTTTATATTAATTTACGGGTATATGCCAATTCGGTGTTGCACATTAAATCGCCAATAGCCGGACGCCTCCTGCTTCCTGGTGGAAATTCCCGTGCTTGTTTCGGCAAAACCGGGCAGGCTATCAAAAAAAGGTTGCATCTCCATCAAGAAGCAGGGATATGGGTACGAAAAACAGCCCATGTTTTTTAGATGAACATATGTTCCATGTCAAACTATTTTTCAACCGCAGGCATTGGCCATAGCAACGTTTTTTTGGGGATGATTTCTTGACATGGTGCTTATAGCACTATAATGGGTGAAGTTGCTGTTTGTCCTGATCCTGGAGTGTTTTCCCGTATGCCGGTCGCAGGTAAAGCATATGGCGTGCGGGTGGGCGCTTATGGATTCGGGAATGAATCAGGTTTCCGGGTTTATGCCCTGGAAACTCAAGGTTATATGAGGGGTTTTATTTAAACTTTTAATTTTCGAGGTAAGAAAAGATGGCACAAAATGTAATCGAGATCAGTGATGCTAGTTTCCAGAAGGATGTCCTTGAATCGAACCTTCCTGTACTGGTTGATTTCTGGGCACCGTGGTGCGGGCCGTGCCGCGCTGTAGCTCCGGTGGTGGAAGAGATCGCCCTGGCCTATGACGGGAAGCTCAAGGTGGCCAAGTGCAATGTCGATGACAATCCGGTTACGGCGGGCAAGTTCGGAATCAGGGCAATCCCGACCCTGATGCTTTTCAAGGACGGCAGCCTTGTCGAGCAAGTGGTGGGGCTTGCCTCCAAGTCCAAGCTCGAGGAGCTGGTCAAAAAATATTTATAGGAACAAGGCCGATACAGGGAAGGGTTGAGAATGGCGCAGACTGATTATGATCTTGTTATCATAGGTGCGGGTCCGGCAGGCCTTACAGCGGCTATCTATGCGGCGCGCGCCAGGCTGAAGGTATTGCTGCTGGAAAAGGCAGGCGCGGGCGGCCAGATACTGGTATCAGACATGGTTGAAAACTATCCGGGTTTTCCCGGGGGGATCACCGGTGCGGAACTCATGATGAAATTCATAGAACAGGCCGAAAGCTTTGGTGTGTCGCCTGTATCCGAGGAAGTCGTTGAAATCGACTGCAAGGCCGCGCCCAAGGTCGTTGTTACCGAGAAGAATAAATACCGGACCCATGCTCTTATCATAGCGACAGGAGCATCACCGAGAAAACTCGGGGTGCCGGGAGAAGACACCTTTTTCGGCCGCGGGGTCTCGTTGTGTGCGACCTGTGACGCGCCTTTTTTCCGGGACAAGGTTGTAGTCGCTGTGGGCGGTGGTGATACCGCGGTTCAGGAAAGCCTTTTTCTCTCCCGGTTCGCCAGCAAAGTATACCTGGTCCACCGGCGGGATGAGCTGCGGGCTTCAAAGATCCTCCAGGAGAGGATCCTGGCCGAAAAAAAGGTTGAGATTGTCTGGGATTCAGTGGTCGAGGAGATAAAAGGCGACCAGTCCGGGGTTACCGCAGTGACCGTAAGAAATGTCAAGACAGGAGAAATAAAGGATATTGCTGCCCACGGGTGTTTTGTGTGGATCGGCGTGGAGCCTAATTCGCAGCTGGTGTCAGGGTCTGTCAAGACCGACTCTGTTGGCTACATCCTGGTGGATTCGTGTATGCAGACATCCGTGCCCGGCGTATTTGCGGCAGGCGATGTGCGCGATACTCCCTTGAGGCAGGTATCGACCGCTGTGGGTGACGGGGCCATAGCCGCGACCCAGGCCGCCCATTACATAGAGAACATGGAAAGGACAAGAGGCTCTTGAGAACGACCCTGGTCAAAAGCATGTTGCGCCCGGTTCCTATCGTAATAGCGGTGGTAGGGGCTTTGTTCCTTATTGCCGGCTGTGCATCGGCTCCGAAGAAGGAAAAAACCGCGCCTGAATTATATGAAGAAGCAAGGCAGGCTGTTTCCAAGGGTAATTACCAGAAAGCGATCGATACCTACCGGCGTCTAAAGAACTGGTATCCGTACAGCCCCCATGCCAAGGATGCCGAGCTGGGGATAGCCGACGCACAGTTCGAGATAGGCGAGTATGACGAGGCCAAGGCCTCCTACGAGTCTTTCGAGAGGATGCATCCCCTGGATCCGAAAGTACCCTATGTGATCTACAGGATCGGGCTGTGTGATTATGACCGGATGAAGGGCAAAGACAGGGATCCGGAAATGGCCATGGGCGCAATAGAGGCGTTTTCCCGCCTGGTATCCCGTTTTCCCAAAAGCCCTTATGCGAAGAAAGCCTCCCTGGCGCTGGATGAGTGCCAGCATGTTCTTGCAGCCCATGAGCTTTATGTCGGCAAGTTCTATTTCAAGGCCAGAAAATACAAGGCGGCATGGAACCGCTTTTACCGGCTTGTGAAAAAGTATCCTGACACCGGTATTCATTATGAGGCCATTATTTATCTCGCTAGGTGCCAAAAAAGGCTGAAGGACGCCGGCAATCAGGGCGCGGCCGGGCAGGAAGAGAATCATAATAAAGAATGATTCATGATGGAGTTTACCGTGAAAACACCTCCGGAGCCGGGGAGAACAATGGCCCTGTTTTCATGCACGGGGGTGATTGCCGCAAATCATAAAAGTTTAAGCGTCCATATTAATTATTGCTTTGCTGGTTCCCATGAAAAATCCTTTACAACCGTGTGATGATGATGTATATGGGCGTCTCGTTTTGGATTCTTTTTTTGTAAAGGCAAATTCTAAATTGTAATTCGCCAACTGACGGAGATTATAAAATGGCAAGAGCCTGTGAAATATGCGGAAAGAAACCCCTGGTGGGGAACTATGTCAGCCATGCGCACAATGTCAACAAGAGACGGTTTTATCCGAACCTTCAGAATGTAAGGGCGAAATACCAGGGCCGCGTGAGGCGAATGACCGTGTGTACCCGGTGCATCCGTTCGGGCAGGATAGAAAAGGTTGCTTAAAAATCATTTCCTGCGGGCCATGCAGTAGGTGATTCCCTGTATCAATCCCTTGTGACCTGGTGGATGTTGGGGAGTTTTTTCAGTTTTTGCATAATCCCCTCGAGGTGTTCCAGGTCCTTGACCGAGACAGTGAATAAGAGACGGACTGTCTGGTTTTCGTCGTTTTTCTCGATTGTACCCTTGATGATTCCTGCTTCTGCCTTTTTCAGGATTGCAGCCACTTCCGCATGGAGTTCCCCCTTTGCATCGTAGCCGGTAATGGTAAGGGTGGCTGGGAAATTGCCGGGCAGGGAGTCTTCGGGTTCCCATTCAACATCGACTTTTCTTTCAGGGCTTATTTTCAAAACATTTACGCAGTCTGCACGGTGGATCGTGATCCCCCTTCCCTGGGTGATATATCCTGTTATGGGGTCGCCCGGGATGGGGTTGCAGCATTTGGCGGTCCTTATGAGAATGTCTTTTTGCCCGTGGACCAATATGCCCTGTGTTTTCTCCTTTTTCCTCTTTCTGGCCTTTGTGATACCGGTGATTTTTTCAAGGAGAGAGGGTTTTTTGATTTCAACGTTGAGTTTTATTTTGCCTTCCAGTTTCCGGATGACCTGGGCAGGGGTGATTTTGCCGAACCCTATGCTTGCGATCATGTCGTCTACGGTCTTGAAGTTGAGTCCCCGTGCGGTTTCCTCCATTTCCGGGGTATGGATAAGCTTGTGGAAATTCAGCTTGTGCTTTCTGAAGTTTTTCTCGCAGATCTCCTTGCCCAGGGCAAGGCTGCGTTCCCTTTCTTTTTTCCGTATGTAATGCCTTATCCTGTTTTTCGCTTTGACCGTTACCACGAACTGCAGCCAGTCCTTGCTGGGTTCGTGCCCCTTGCTCGTGATCACCTCGACCACGTCGCCGCTCTTTAAACGCGTGTTCAATGGGACAAGGCGGTTGTTTATCCTGGCGCCGGTGCACTGGTCGCCCAGCTCCGTATGGATCATGTATGCGAAATCAACGGGCGTGGCCCCCTTGGGAAGTGATTTAACCTCACCCTTGGGGGTAAAGACAAATACCTGGTCAGGGTAGAGATCGATCTTGACGTTCTGGAGAAACTCCTCGGCGTCGCTGAAATTTTTTCCGTTATCAACAAGGTCTTTGAGCCATGCAAAAGTAAATGGATTTTCTATGTTTGCTATCTTGCCTTCCTTGTAGCTCCAGTGGGCAGCGATTCCGTAATTGGCCACCAGGTCCATCTCCTCGGTTCTTATCTGGAATTCCAGGCGCTTGGCGTCGGGACCCATGACCGTGGTATGCAGGGACTGATACATGTTGGGCTTGGGCAGCGCTATGTAGTCCTTGAACCTGTGGGTTATGGGGTTCCAGAGGGAATGGATATATCCTACCACCTCGTAGCATTCGCTCACGGTGTTGAGTATGATCCTGAAACCTATGATGTCGTATAGTTCATCAAATGACAGGTTCTGGGTCTTCATCTTGTTGTATATACTGTAATAATGCTTGTTTCTGCCCAGGACCCTGGCTTTTATCCCCTTTTTTTCAAGCTCGTTTTGCACGATGGTTTTGACGGACTCCATGTAGCGTTCCATGCGTATCTGATCCTGTGCCAGGTATTCCTTTATTTTTTCGTATTCCTCTGGATACGCATGGGCGAACGCGATATCCTCCAGTTCCTTCTTGATCCAGTATATACCGAGGCGGCCCGCGATGGGCGCGTATATCTCCAGGGTTTCCCTGGCAATGGCTTTTCTTTTGACCTCGGATTTGTGGTAATGAAGTGTTTTTATGTTATGGAGCCTGTCTGCAAGCTTGATCAGGATCACCCTCAGGTCCTTGGCCATTGCAAGGATCATCTTGCGAATGCTTTCAGCCTGGCGCCGCTGCTTGGATCCAAAGGGAAGCTCGCTGATTTTTGTCACACCGGCAACTATGTTTGCGACTTCATCCCCGAAAATTGCACGGATTTCAGACAGATCTGTTTTTGTGTCCTCGACCACGTCATGCAGGAGTCCGGCCGCAATGCTCACGGGATCGAGCTTGAGGTCGGCAAGTATGTTGCTGACTTCAAGGGGATGGGAAAGATAAGGCTCGCCTGAAAGCCTCAGTTGTCCTGCATGGGCCCTTGCGGAAAAGATATATGCCCTGTCGATAATATCGACATTCGCCTCGGGGTAATAGTCGAGGACCTTGTCTATTATTTCGGTGATCCTGATCATTGGCCGGCCCGTTATCGGTTCAATAGGCTTTAGCAAAGAGAACACGCCGGTCAGAGGGCCGCCCGCATTCCACGCACCGGCCGGATTCTGGCTCCTGGCCATGGGGTATGCACCTTATGGTCACGTTGAGCCTCTCCTTGATTCCGGCCTCGCACCCGGCGTCGCCACACCAGTGGCTGAGGGCGAATCCACCGTGTATCTCAGGCTTTTCCTTGTTTTTTGGGGTGAAGTATTCATCGAAGGCCCCTTTTTCATCTATCCGGCAGGTGTGTGCTTTCTGGTAACCAAGGGCGCGCTCAAAGAGGTTTTGCTGGATTTCATCGAGTATTTCTGTAACCTTTTCAACAAACCTGTCCTTGTCCATGGAGACGGCCTCCCTGGGGCCCTGGTCCCTCCTTGCGAGGTATACGGCGTTTTTCGCCATATCCTTGGGGCCTATCTCCACCCTTATGGGGATCCCTTTTTTTATCCATTCCCAGTTCCGCGCACCGCCGGTCTCACGGTCGTCAATCTCCACGGCCAGGGGCCTGCCCGCATAGGTCTGCTTTACCAGCCGGTTTGCGATTTCGTTTACATAATCCATCACGGGTCCGGCATCCTTTTTTTTGCGGATGATTGGAAGCAGGACCACGTGGGACGATGCCACTTTCGGAGGGAGTATGACCCCGTCGTCATCCCCGTGGGTCATGATAAGCCCGCCGATGAGGCGGGTGGATACGCCCCAGGAGGTCGTCCATGCGTATTCTTCGGTCTTTTCGGCAGACTGGAATCTTATTCCGGACGCCTTTGCAAAGTTCTGGCCCAGGAAATGCGATGTCCCGGCCTGCAAAGCCTTCCTGTCCTGCATCATCGCCTCTATGCACGTGGTGATCTCGGCGCCGGGAAACTTTTCGGACTCGCTTTTTACGCCTGTTATCACCGGCATGGCCAGGTATTCTTCTGCCAGGCGCTTGTAGACATCGAGCATCATGAAAGTTCTTTCAAGGGCTTCTTCCCTGGTCGCATGGGCTGTATGGCCTTCCTGCCAGAGGAATTCACTGGTTCGCAAGAAGATACGGGTCCGCATCTCCCAGCGCACCACGTTTGCCCATTGGTTGATCAGTACGGGAAGATCCCTGTAGCTCGAGATCCATCTGGCAAACGCGTCGCCTATGATGGTTTCTGACGTGGGACGGACGATCAGCGGCTCGGCAAGCCTGCCTGCAGGGACCAGTTTCCCGTTTTCATCCTTTTCCAGCTTGTGATGGGTCACAACCGCGCATTCCTTGGCAAAACCCTCCACGTGCTCGGCCTCTTTCTGGAGGAAGCTGATGGGGATAAAAACAGGGAAATAGGCGTTTTTCACCCCGGTCTCCTTGAACATGGCATCCGCAGTGCGCATGATGTTTTCCCACAGGGCATAGCCCCAGGGTTTGATAACCATGCATCCGCGCACCGGAGAATTCTCGGCCATGTCCGAAGCCCTGATAACCTGCTGGTACCATTCTGGATAATCTTCGTGTCTCGCCGGTTTTATAGCTGTCTCTCTTTGGTGGTTCATTTTCCTTGTCTTCCTGGTTTATTGATCATGCTGTTTTTTTATGGTTATTCGTCGCCTCTCTTTTTCAGCCATTCCTCTTCGAGTTCTTTTACGGCGCAAATGAGCTTTTCAGCAAGCAGTTCTTCCGGGACTCCCTCCACCACCTTTCCGTGCCTGAAAAGGACCCCCTTGCCGCGGCCGCCTGCAATACCCACATCAGCTTCCCTTGCCTCGCCGGGTCCGTTTACCACGCATCCCATGACAGCCACCTTGACAGGAGCTTCTATGTTAATAAGTTCTTTTTCCACTTGTTCGGCAATGGAAAAAAGATCTATCTCGCACCGGCCACAGGTGGGGCATGATATTATTTCGGGACCGCGGTATCTTATCCCCAGCGCCCTTAGAATCTCGTATGCGACCCTGACCTCCTCGACTGGATCACGGGTAAGGGAGACCCTGATGGTATCGCCGATACCCTCGGCAAGGAGCAAGCCGATACCGATGGCGGACTTTGTGATACCTGCATACAGCCCCCCTGCCTCCGTGACCCCGACATGCAGGGGGATATCCGATTCCCGGGCGAAAAACCTGTACGCATCCACAGTCATTCTGACATCAGAGGACTTCAAGGAAACCTTGATATCAAAAAAATTCATTCCTTCAAGCAGATCCACGTAACGCAGTGCGCTTTCGGCAAGCGCTTCGGCACTCGGCGCTCCATGGGCCAGGCGCACATCCTTTTCAAGGGAACCCGAGTTTACGCCTATGCGTATGGGTATGCCATGGTCGCGCGCAGCTTCCACAACCTCTTGCACCCTTTGCTTCCCTCCTATGTTGCCCGGGTTGATCCTCAGGCCGTCGGCCCCCATGCGGGTCGACAGGACAGCAAGCCTGTGGTCGAAATGGATGTCAGCGATTACCGGAATCGGGGATCCGGCCTTGATTTTTTTTATGGCCACCGCCGCATCTTCATTCGGCACGGCTACCCTTATGATCTCGCAGCCTGCGGCCGCAAGCCGTTTAATCTGCGAGACAGTCTTTTCAACGTCCCCGGTCCTGGTGTTGGTCATGGACTGGACACTGATCGGTGCGCCGCCACCTATGTTGACGTTTCCGATCCGTATCCGGCGGGTTTTTTTCCTTTTCCTGTTGTTTTCCATGATGCTCCCATGGGTACATTGTGACGGCTTTGTAAAAGTCCGTCTGCTGTGTTGCGGTTTTCCGGCAACCGTCTCGCAAGATTTTCTGTTATTCAACGGTCATTTTTACGCATCTGGCGCACAGACAAACGTTCACCTATTCAGGCAAAGGCATGGGCGCCTGTTGAAATACCTGCAGGGAGATAATCATTGTACCTTGGAAAAAGAAATACCGGTTGAAGAAACCGGTTTGTCGTTATCCCAAAAAATCGGCTTGAAAAAATTCCCTCAAAAAAGGTTTACCTGGAATTCTGCCATGGCGCCGGTTTGCCTGCAGGACAAAAAAAGACAAGCATGAAACATCAAAAACAGGTTCGTTTTCATGCTTGTAAGTCATTGCAAAAAAGACTAACAGAGCTTTCTTTAGTCTTCAAGCAAAATGACCGGGAGAATCTCCCGGTCTATTTGTTGCGGGGAAATGGTTTTTGCCTGCTGGGCAAGAACGGCTTTTTCCGGTAATGCAGCTTGCGCAACAGGCCGCATTACCGGATTCAAATTTACAAGCGGAGGGGGAAAAATGGGTTTCAAGGACAAAAAGAGGATAGGGGATTGCCCCGATGTAGTCAGGGAAGCCTTTGAAAAGGAGGGGATAAAAGACGAGATTTCATGCGCGAAATCGTTTGAGATCGCAAAGAGGACCGGGGTTGAGCCCGTAAAGGTGGGGGCGTGTGCGGATAGTATGGGAATAAGGCTCGTCCGGTGTCAACTCGGGTTGTTTGGTTATCCGCCGAAAAAAAAGGTGGTATCACCCGCTGAAAATGTAGACCCGCAGGTGGCTGAAGCAGTCAAAGCAGGTCTGCACGATGGCAGGCTGCCATGCGCGGAGGCATGGAGTATCGCAAAGAGGTTGGGTATTGCCAGGATGGAGGTTTCTGCTGCTTGCGAGGCCTTGGGAGTAAAGATCAAGCCGTGCCAGCTCGGAGCCTTCTAAGTGAGGCGGAGAAGGATGCAATCATAAAAAGCCTTTGCGGGTCGTTGAAGATGTTGAAACATATCGGGCCGAAGCGGCTGAAACAACAATGGCGAAAAGCCTATGACAGGTTCCTGGCCATCAGGGGCGAGCCAAGGGAGATAGCCCTTGGCTTTGCACTGGGGTTATACATCGGCATGACCCCTCTCATGGGGGTTCAGATGATTATTGCCGTCTTTTTTGCAACCCTTTTCAAGGTCAACAGGATTTCAGCCGCTGTTGGCGTCTGGATTTCAAATCCTTTGACAGTGCCGGTCCTGTACTCGATGACGTATTATGCCGGTGCTCTGGTCCTGGGAGTAGAGGACAGCGTTCGTTTTTCAACAGGTTCGGGCATCGATTTTTTCGTCTCACTTATTAAAAACTCCCCTGTCATCTTTCTTGCCATGTTTGCCGGCGGAGCGATTCTCGGCATACCCGTGGCCGTGGCGGGATACTTTTTCTCGAAAGCAGCCATAATCAAGTACCGTAAGGATCTCAAGGCCAGGCTTGCAAGGCAGAAGGACAAGCTTGCGCGAAAAAAGGAGGAATTGAAAAGAAAGATCAGGAAGGAGAGGGAGGAATAGGAGTTCCTGTCATTGTATTCCCGTAAGGGGAATTACTTGTCAGAAAAGCCTTTGCTCCAGGATTTCGATGATTTTTTTGTTTTCTCCCACTTCAGCCATGATCCATATTTTCATTGGCGTTTTGTTGCCTTGTTTTATGAGAGTATCGGCGAGGATTTCTGTAAAATGCGCCGGTGTCATCGGGCCATAGGTACAGCCCAGTAAAGGAATGGCCATTGCTCTGATATTATGTTCCATGGCGGCCTCGAATATGGCTTTCAAAGCCTCTGCCACCCATTCGGGCCTGCAGATGGGAGTGCTGTCCACATCGTAGATAACCGCGAAAATCTTTATGGGGTACCTGCCTTGAAGTAATATAGTCCCGGGCAGTTCCGGTTCGAGGTCGGATAGTTCGGCCATAAGCCGCAACGGATGGGCCGGTTCAGTCGCGTATTCCGGTTCCTGGCTCATTACGAGAAACGTATCCTCCTCGTAGACCCTGGCAGCCACCCTGTGAGGCTGCGAGCCTGCCGGTGCCGCTGTTATCGTGACATTTCCCCATTTCATGCGTTTTTGCAGTCCGCCTTCTATAACAAACAGCAAGGGACGTTTTTTTCCGTTGCGCATGGCCGGCTCCTGGATTTGTGAAAGTCCGCCAAAAAATCAAGTACTCCGATAGAATCGCTTTACAAGAGTCTACCAGAACAGGAGGGAGCAGGTAAAGAAGATGCTATATACACAGGCAAAGCACCCTGGATTTTGCCCGTGCATCCCGTTTATATCGATGCGCAAAGGCAACCGGATTTTGTTTTTGCATGGATTTTGCCTTATTGATTGCGCAGGTTTACTTTTAGAAATTTAGTGTGCTATAAGAAAAGTTTATTCTTGATCAAATGTGACGGCTCCGTAAACTTTTTATGATTAGCAGCAATCACCCCCGGGGATGAAAACAGGGCTGTTTTTCTCCCCTGCTCCGGAGGTGTTTTCATGGTAAAATTATCAATTTTCCGTCACGGATCCGGGGTAAAAGTTTTTGTATCCTTGGACGCGAAAGGTGATGGAACAAAATACCAGGGTAATTTAAAATATGCATGCAAAGATCAAGGATTTTCACCCTCAGGGCCGCCATACCTGGATAGGAAGCCTTCCTGTCGGGGATCACCGCGAGGCTGTAAGGCTGGTCATGGAATATACACCTGAGATCCCTTTATGGATACAGCTTCCGAAAAATCCCCGCGAGGGGATGATCCCCCAGTTTGCTCCTGGAATGCCGGGGCTGGTGGCCGGGGATCGGAAGATATACATAAATAATGACGGCTCTGCAGGCTTTGACGATGAACTGGTTTGTTTTTTCCAGGATTACCTGGATCTCGTTTCCGGGAAGCTGGAGATGGATTCATCCAGGTTTTCCCTGGATCCTGCCGATGCGCCGGGTTTTTTCATCCTTTGCGATGAGCTTGAAAGGATCCAGGCAAAACCCTTTGCTGTCAAGGGGCAGGTTACGGGCCCGTACACATTCGGCCTGGGGCTGACAGACAAGGAAGGCAGGGCGGTATTTTATGATCCGGCACTGAAGGATGCGGCCATAAAGCTAATCGCGGCCAAGGCCAGATGGCAGGTCAGAAAGCTTATGGCCTTTGGCGCGCCGGTGATAATTTTCCTGGATGAGCCTGCCCTGGCAGGATTCGGCTCATCAGCCTACATAAGCATATCCGCGCAAGAGACTACCGCGGCACTGGCCGAGGTGGTTGACGCCATACATGAGGAGGGCGGTTTTGCAGGCGTACACGTGTGTGCAAACACCCAGTGGCCCGTTGTGATCGATTCCGGCATAGATATCCTTAGTTTCGACGCTTACGCTTACTTTGACCGGCTTCTTTTGTTCCCGGAATCGGTTGCCGCTTTTATTGAAAACGGGGGAATAATCGCATGGGGAATCGTTCCAACGCAGAACGCTGAGGAGATAGCCGGGCATGATACCGTATCCCTTGAGAAGATCTGGCAAGGCCAGGTTAAACAGTTGGAGGCTCTGGGATTCGACAGGGAATTTATCATTGACCGGACCATAATCACCCCGAGCTGCGGGACAGGGAGCCTTCCTGTGGATGCAGCCATGAAGGTTATCGGGCTGTGCAAGGATCTATCGCAAAGGATACGCGGCCGGGCCGGATAGGGACAAGATGAAGCGGTTATAACCGGGGCGCCCTGGGATTCCGCACATGCTTGCGGCCGGAGGCGTGCCCCTTTTCATTCGCCAACCAATAGAGGAAAAGGAATCATGGGAGTTTTAACAAGAAACACTGGAACAATGAGGTTTGAGGGCGCAAGCCGTTACGTGCTCGACCCTGAGCTTGAAAAGATAGTAAATATATCCATGCAGCTGGAGATGCCGCTGCTTTTGAAAGGCGAACCAGGCACGGGAAAGACCATGCTGGCCCATGCCATAGCAGAAAGCTTGAACATGCCCCTGATCGTCTTGAACGTCAAGTCGAACATGAAGCTCGTGGACGCCCTTTACCAGTATGACACTCTTACCCGTTTGAACGACAGCAGGTTCGGTGATTCCTCCCGTGATGTGAGCCGCATAGAGGATTACATCAGGATGGGCAAGATCGGCCAGGCGTTTGTCTCGGATGTCCGCACCGTGCTCTTGATAGACGAGATAGACAAGGCGGACACTGACTTCCAGGATGACATGCTCGATGTCCTGGACCAGATGGAGTTCGATATCCTCGAGATCGACAAAACCATAAGGGCCAAGCACAGGCCGGTCATCATAATAACATCGAACGCCAAGAAGGACCTTTCAGATCCGTTTCTTGGCAGGTGCAACTTCCATCACATCGCCTTTCCTGATCCTGAAATGATGAGGCAGATAGTATCGGTGCATTTTTCGGATATCGACACCCGGTTGATGGAGTATGCAATCGATACCTTCTACCGCTTGCGCTCCCTTGACGCCGTGGAGAAGAAGCCCGCGACCCGCGAGCTTTTGAACTGGATAAGGGCTCTTTCCATGGACCCCGATTTCAGGCCGAAACAGCTTGCAAAGGGTGATATTCCATACCTTGGCATCCTTTTCAAAAAGAGCCAGGACTATATTATAGCGAGTAACTACACGAAGCGCAGGAAAGCCTATTAAGGGCAGGTGGCATGTTTATAGATTTTTTCTATAAATTGAAAGACGCCGGTGTTCCGGTAAAGCCGACCGCATTTCTCACCCTGCACAGGGCCATGAGCCAAGGGTTGATCGGGTCCCTTTCAGACTTCTATACCGCGGCCCGGGCCATACTGGTAAAGAGCGAGCGCTATTTTGATCTTTACGACCAGGTTTTTGCCCATTATTTCGAGGGGGCGGAGATGCCCGACACGGAGGGGTTCGAGCTGGACGAAGTGGCAAGGGCCCTGCTCGACGAGTGGCTGAAGGATCCTGAATCCGTGGCGGATTTCCTGGGTATGGATCAGTCAGAGCTTTCCAGGCTCACCCCTGATGAACTCATAGAGTATTTCAAAAAACGCCTCGAGGAGCAGACCGAAAGGCACGACGGCGGGAACCGCTGGATCGGGACAGGAGGGACATCGCCTGTGGGGCATTCCGGGTATCATCCGGGTGGTCTCAGGGTGGGTGGCGCCTCCCGCAACAAGTCCGCTGTCAAGGTGGCCGGTGAAAGGCGGTACAAGGATTATTCCAAAAGCGGCCCCCTTACCATGGCCATGATGGGCGAGGCTTTGAAAAGGCTTAAAAACCTGGTTCCGGCCGGTCCCAAGGACCAGGTGAACATCAGGGAGACCATCAGGCAGACCATCAAGAACGCGGGCGAGATCGAGATAGTCTTTGAGCAGAGCCTGAGGGACAGGCTGAAGGTGATAATAGCCATTGACAACGGCGGATACTCCATGGATCCTTACGTGGGGGTTGTAAGGACCCTGTTTCATTATGCCAGGTCCCAGTTCAAGGAGATCAGGTTTTTCTATTTCCACAACACCATATACGACACCCTGTGGGAGGATCCTGCCCGTTACAGGAAACCCAAACCGGTGTATGAGCTTGCCAGGCTGGACCCGGACACAAGGTTGATCCTGGTGGGTGACGCCAGCATGGCCCCCTATGAATTGATGGCCAGGGACGGGTCCATCTACGTTCATGAGAGGAGCGGAAAGCCGAGCATAGAGCAGTTGAGGTTCCTTGCCGATACATTCAGGCACTCGGTATGGCTCAACCCGGTTCCGGAAAGGATGTGGCCCTATACAAAGACCATAAACATGATCAGGCAGATTTTTCCGATGTTCCCCCTTTCCATAGACGGTCTTGAACAGGCCGTAGGGCACCTTATGTCTGACTGAAACATGAATTCTATGGCATGAATATAACTCCGGGAAAGGACACACGATTTTACAGGTCAGCGAGGTAAAAGGGATGAATGACAAAAGAAACCACTACGCGCACAAGGAAAAAGACCGGGTGGCGGACTCCTGGCGGAACAACGGCCCAGGCAGCGGATTGATGCATACCGCCGTGTACCTGGCGGCCGGCGCTCTTCTTGGGATCATGCTCCTCTTTCCTGCAGGCAGCCTGCTGAATGCAAAGGGAATGAGGATGGCGGTCTCGGTAAACATCGCAAATGTCAGGACTGATGCGGGAACCAAGTTTCCTGTCATCTGGCAGATGGAGAAGTATACCCCTGTCGAGGTTATTGCGCGAAAGGGCGACTGGCTCTATATAAAGGACTTCGAGGGAACCCCGGGGTGGGTCCACAAAAGTCTCCTGGCGCAAATAAAAACGGTCATCACCAAGAAGAATCTTTGCAACGTGCGGTCCGGGCCTGGCAAGGAATACGATATCTTATTCAAGGCCAAAAGAGGGGTTCCCTTCAGGGTGTTGGGCAAAAAAAACGGCTGGCTGCACATAAAGCATGCTGACGGCGAGGAGGGATGGATCTACTCCACGCTTGTCTGGTAGGTCCGGCTCAGAAGAAAGCCTGTATCCGTTTCTGCCACGGATTCAGTGAAAGGAAAAAATATGCGAAAAAAGATTGTCACGGTCGGCTCGGCGCTCGTGGATCTCCTTGTAAAAGAGTCAGACAGTTTCGTGGCTGATTCCCCGGGGGAAAAAGGTGGCATGACCCTGGTTGACGCCGGGGTGATAGATGCCCTCTTGAAGAAGACAGACGCCGAGCCTGTGGTGGTTTCCGGCGGGTCCGCCTGCAATACAGCCATAGGTGTTGCAAGGCTGGGCGGGGCCGCCGGGTTTGTTGGCAAGTGCGGCACAGACAGGTTTGGCAAGTTCTTTACCGAGGACCTGATACAAAACAGTGTCGATCCTGTTCTTTTTGAATCCGATCTCCCCACGGGCAGGGTCCTTTCAGTTATAACGCCCGACAGCCAGCGCACCATGTTCACCTACCTGGGCGCTGCGGGCGCCCTTTTGCCGGATGATATAACCCGCGGGTGTTTCCAGGATGCCGGTATTGTCCACGTGGAAGGCTATCTCTTGCATATTCCGGGGCTAACCCAAAAGGTGCTTGCCTGCGCAAAGGAGTGCGGCGCAATGGTGAGCCTGGACCTTGCAAGCTTCACGGTGGTCGAGGCTTTTATGGATATCCTGCCCGGCCTCATTGAAAAGTACGTCGATATCCTTATCGCCAACGAGGACGAGGCCCGCGCGTATACCGGCCACACCGAGCCCGATGCTGCCCTTTCCGCGCTTTTTTCAACCGCCTCCATCGCCGTGCTCAAGCTCGGTGAAAAAGGGAGCATGGTCGCAACAAAAGACGGAATAACAAAGATCCCCCCGGCCGGGGAAGGGGATGTCGTGGATACCACCGGAGCCGGCGACCTGTGGGCGGCAGGATTCCTTTTCGGCCTGGCCCACGGCCTTTCCCTGCAAGAGTGCGGGCGGCTGGCTTCTGCCTGCGGCTACGAGGTTTGCAGGGTCATAGGCGCCCGAATCGATGACAGCGGGTGGAAGAGGATAACTTCGGGCTGTCTTCCCTGAAACCGTTTTGCATCATAGCCCCCCCTGGGCATGTGAGCATATCTTTTTTGTATCCCAATTATATATCCCGCCCTTCTCCATGCCTGTGATCCCCTTGTTTTTTCTTAGCCCAAGTTTAACACCTGCTTCATCAAAAATGGTAGATTTGGGCATATTTC
>CAYVIE010000040.1:0-20652 GCA_964451355.1 uncultured Desulfobacteraceae bacterium | reverse complement strand
CGGCCGGGGCTAAACCGCCCTCGGCCGGATGATGGACTTTTTACAAGTCCATCATAATATCATTTCCCCTCACGGATTCAGGATGCTGCGGCATTCACCCCTTGCCGCGCGACCTTTCAAAGCAAAGGGTTAAAACTGTTTTTTCCAGAAAATCAGCATATTCATCCACCGATATATTTCTTCGCTGATACTTCCAGCGCTTGAGGTACCAGTCCTGCAGCATGGCTTTTATAGCAGAAGCCATTAGCTGCGGAGACTCCACCTGGAAATCTCCTGCGTCATTCCCGTCTTCTATGATTCGGATAAAAATCCTCTCGGTAGCGAGCTCACTCTCTATGGCTCTGCGGCGCTGCTCTTTATCGAGATTCTTCGCCTCCATGTAGGAAAAATAGAACCATGGCTGAAGGACCTCTGTCAGGTAAAGATGAGCCCTGATAGCGTTTTTAAGTCTGCTGACAGGAGCTGCAGCAGGGTCGATATACTTTGAAAGCACTCTTAATGCCAGGCGCATCCCCTGATCCTGAATCATGGAAAGAAGCTCGTCCTTGCTCGAGAAATAGGAATAAAGAGCACCCATACTCAGCCCTGACGCCCGGCTCAGATCGCGCAGACTGGTGGTCTGGAATCCTTTCTGGTTTGCAAGCTTCAAGGTCGCATGAAATATCGTCACGAGATTCTTTACCGCTGTTGCCTCTTTTTTGATCTTGATGGCGTCGCGGTTCTCAAAATAGATCTCCCTGCAAATCTCTTCCATGGAAAGGAAGGTCTCTTGCCTGAATGTCTCGTATTTCAATTCGGACTTATCGTTTACCACATTCATTCTTATAATTTCCCACCGGTACAACTGGATTTCTGTTACTATCCCGGACATGCGGGCATCTATCCGCAGGTCATACGCGCAACGGCAACCACCTGAATCCGCAAGTGCTCACCAACCCCTCGTCTGCTCTGTCGGCAACCGGCGCAAGGACGAACGCTCACGGAACCATTTATCTCGATACTGCTGTTCCTGCACAGGCGCCACCTTTGCACAAACAGGCGCGAGTATCAATGATATCCCTTGCTTTCATCCGGATACTGCCTCAATATCCTCCTGGCAAGCGCGGCCTTGTGGACTTCATCGGCTCCGTCATAGATCCTTGCGGCTCTTTCGTGCCTGAAAAAGAACGCTATTATGGTATCGTCTGTCATGCCAAGCCCGCCGTGAACCTGCAATGCCCTGTCCAGAACCATTTGCATGACATTGGCGGTCTTGAACTTGATCATTGACACCTCGTCCCTTGCAGCGGAAAAACCTTCCTTCTCGATCCTCCATGCCGCATGCAGGGTCATGAGTCTTGCTGCTTGTATCTCAGCAGCGCATTCTGCTATCCAGGCCTGGATGATCTGCCTCGAAGCCAGAGGTTTTCCATCCCTGGTAATCTTCCTCGAATTCGCCCGCCTGCACATCAAGTCAAAAGCCCTTTTGCAAATCCCGAGCCATCGCATACAATGATGAATCCTCCCTGGCCCCAGTCTTTCCTGGGCGATCACAAATCCATGACCTTCCGGACCAAGCAGATTTTCCCTGGGTACCCTGCAATTTTCAAAAACAACTTCGCCATGGGAAAAATACCCGCTGCCCGCATGGCCCATTACAGGAATATTCCTGACAAGCCTGAAACCCGGAGTATCTGTGGGGACAATGATCATGCTGGCCTGCATGTAATCATCCGCTTCAGGGTTGGTCACGGCCATGACGATTGCAAAACGCGAGCCATCGGCTCCGGTTGTATACCACTTGTGCCCGTTTATGACGTAATCACTGCCGTCCTTTACTGCCGTGGTACCAAGCAACACAGGATTGGAACCGGGCATGTCCGGCTCAGTCATTGCAAAACAGCTCCGGATCTCACCGGCCACAAGAGGCTTTAAGTATTTTTCCTTCTGCTCGGCGGTTCCGTACTTGTGCAGTATCTCGACGTTTCCGGCATCAGGGGCCTGGCACCAGAATACAAAATGCCCGAGCGGGGTCTGGCCCAAAACCTCGGAAAGAAGACCGTGCTCCAGCAAGGAAATTTCCAGGCCTCCATATTCCCTCGGAAATATCGGAGCCCACAGCCCCATCTCCTTTACCATCTTTTGCTTTTCTGCAAGGATGGGAGCTATCTCATGGAAATCCTTTCGGGCAAACTCCTGCTCGAGGGGGATAAGCTCCTTTTTGACAAATTCATCGGTCAGAGAAAGTATAGATTTCATCTTTTCAGAAATGGAAAAATCCATGACGCCTCCTTGTAAATTGTTTATGTTAATCTTGTTTATGTTATCTCCCAGGAAAGATCATGATGTCAAGTAAAAAACGAGCGTTTGCTCGATTTTTACTTGCAAAAAGATTTAACCGGGATTAATTTCATTACAAGACCGGAAAGGGGATGCCCTCCCCGGTCTCGTAAACTTTCATGACTGGCAGCTAATCACCCCTTGGAAAAAATGGCCGTCCTCCTGGCCCCGGAAGTGTTTTCAAGGTAAAATGCCATTTTACCGTCATGGATCCAGGTCACTGTAAACGGAGTCTCTACAATGCGGATAGTCGTCTGCATAAAAGCAGTTAAAAAAGAAACCACAGGATACGCTTTTCAGTCTGATGCATCATCAGATTACAAGGTGAACAGGTTCGACTTGTATGCAGCAGAGGCCGCGGCGCAACTAAAAGAATCCTGCAAGGAGTCACACGCAACGGTTGTAAGTGCCGGCCCCCAAGGCATAGAACCGGTCATACGCAGGGTCATGGCCATGGGCCTTGATTACGGTATTCACATTATCATGCCCGAAGTGGAATACACAGATCCCTGTGTCTGCGCTCGCCTGCTTGCAGATGTAATTGCCCCTGAAAATCCTGATCTGGTGGTGTGTGGCGCAATGTCGGAAGATGACGCCAACATGCAGACCGGCCAGATGATAGCCGGATTTCTGCGCCTCAGGTGGGCAAGCTTTGTCGCCTCCTACCATATCGACAAAAAGCACGAAGAAATCGAATTGGAAAGAGAACTCGAGGGGGGGATAACAGAAAAATTGAGGATGTCATTACCAGCCTTAATCACTGTTGCAAGCGGGATCAACCGCCCTAGATATCCTAAAGTCACCGCCCTCATAAAGGCTGCTGAAGCAGAGATCAAAAAGATTGTCATACCAGATGATATTACCAGACAAAGCAGGCTTCACCTCGTAAAATTGACAGATCCCCCAAAAGTACGAAAAGGGGAACTGATCTGCGGAAGCACAAAACAGAAGGCAAAAAGGCTTGCGGAAATTCTAAGGGATCGCGGATTCCTTTAATATCACCGCTTCATTTCTTACGTTTTCACCGTCGATGATGCGGCCTGTTGCACTGAATTCATCCACAGACTCGACAATCAACCCGGCAACCCTTTCGCCTATGAGCCTGAACCGCTGGTTATTAACGGATTCGACCACCTCGCCCAGCTTGTGGACATCAAAAACCATGCCGGGCAAAAGTCCCTGTTTCTTCCCGGCCGCGATTCTTACCCGCATATCCCCGTCAGGAAATATACTGGCGCTCCAAACCTGGTTCTGAGCAGCCTCACATAGCATGCCGGCCATCTCCTTTGCGGCGTCAGCCAGATACTCTGATACAAGGTTCTCAAATTCCGCCGACCCGATCTTTATACTTCGGCCGTACCATGTCCTGGTCTTGATGGGGACACGGTGGTTTGTTGAATAAATCCTTGCTCCTGTAACCGTATCGATTACAGCTGCGGATATGATAACCACGAGCTTATCGTCCAGACTCGAATCAAGGCCGGAATACCAGAAAAAAGCAATATCCTGCAGGCCTCTTTGCCTTGCCTCAGAGGCGAGAACGAATGAATCGGCAAGCAGGAGGTCCACGGGCGATGATACAGATGCATCCCTGATCTCCCATCTTTTGTCGACCTCAAGTACATCGCAACCGGCTACAGATTCTTCCAGTACCTTTTCAAAAAAAGGCCAGGCTCGAAGAATCAGCTCTTCATTACCGCTAACATCACCGGCGGGCCCTTGGACAACCATACCTGCCCTGCGCAACAATCCTGTATCTGTTCTTCCAAAGCCGTATTCATAAAGGGTCTCATCCGCGGCATAACGCACCTCTGTTACAGCCCTGCAACCAGGGCCTGCAAACAATAAAAACACAGATAGGATGAAACAGACTGTAAAAAAGGTATGACATTTTTTTCCGGGGATCCTTTTCATATCAACAACCTGTCCCCTTACTGATGTATTCGGCGCGAACCCTTGTGGTTATCCCTCCTCTGGGCGTAAAATCACCATATACAGTCATCCTTTTTGGAGACAAGACCTTGACAAGGTCATCTAGTATCCGGTTCACAACGTGTTCGTAGAATATGCCGACGTTTCTGTACTGGAGAAGATAATACTTAAGTGATTTCAACTCTATTATATGCCGGTCAGGAACATATGAGATCCTGATGCATCCATAATCGGGCAGCCCTGTCCTGGGGCATACTGATGTATATTCAGGCTGGCTTATCTCGATTTCTATATCCCGCTTGCCGGCGTAAGCGTATTCTATGATTTCAAGCATCCCGGTGCTGATGGTATCCGGGGACTCCGCCCTTATCGGCGATTCCAGATCCATTTTATTCTCCCCATATGCGTTGATTCATTCTTCCCTGAACCCATGGCGGAAAATGATGTATTATAATAAAATAGTTTCTATGACAACACATCATTTTCCGTCACGGATACAGGTTACAATTATTAAGCAGGACATTTTAATTTTTTATAAAAAATCGCATTACGGGAAAAGGTTGTTTCGGGGAAGGCAAATTATTTCGTACCGTGCAATTCAGTTATAAATAGTTAAGCACATATGCTTAGACTTGTCTGGATGGCCAGACACACTCTGTGTATTGACACCATCGCGCCGGTATAACCTGGATTCTGCAAACGGGCGGGGATAAACCCCGCCCGCTTCGGCCGCTCATGCCGCCAACAACGATAATATTTAACCCGGATGCATGTTGCGAGGCTGCATAAAGCAAGACATGCTCAAAATATAACTGGAAAATCGGAACTTGTTTCACACACACCGACGTCGGTGAAGTAAAACACGCATGGAGAAAAACAGATGCGCAAAGGTTAAAACCGGATCTTTTGTTTTGATAACCACTTGTTTCCATGATAAATTCACCAATCAGGTCGCCCCAATCACCGCGTCTGGGAATTTGGGACATATATTATCTTTGGCTAACCCGAGCTTGAATATATTTTGAATATATTAAGGAGGTGGTTATGGCAAACAACAAGGCCCTGCTGGTCATAGACATGCTAAACGACTTTATAGATCCCAATGGCGTGCTTTTCTGTGGGGAGACCGCCGCAGCCATTGTTCCTGTTGTTTCTGCTCTCCTTGAATCCCACAGGAAGGCGGGCAACACCATAATATACCTTTGCGACTCCCATGAAAAAGACGATCGAGAGTTTGCCCGTTTCCCGGCACATTGCGTTAAAGGAACATGGGGAGCCGGGATCATCCCGGAACTTTCAGCTGCATCAAGCGATATCGTCATCCCCAAAACACGTTACTCGGGTTTTTTCAGAACCGATCTTGACAGCATTCTCAAAAAGCATGAAATCAGCCAGGCCGTTGTATGCGGCGTATGTACCAGCATATGCGTCATGGATACGGTCGGCGGGCTTGCAAACAGGGATATCGACGTGATCGTCCCCCAAAATGCCGTTGCAGACTTTGACCCCGAATTCCACGAATTCGCCCTGAGACGGATGGAAAAAATTTATGGAGCAAAGATCGCATGAAACGACCCTTTGCAGCCGGACCGATTTTCACTGACCTTTATGAGCTGACAATGGCCCAGTGCTACTGGGAAAAAAAGATGTCAGCCCAGGCGGTGTTTTCACTTTTCTTCCGTGACCTTCCTGTAAAAAGGGGCTACTTTGTCGCCGCCGGGATCGACGATGCCATAGACGCTCTTTGCAATGCCGCCTTTACAGAAGATGACATGACATACCTTGAATCGACCGGTATCTTTTCAAGAGATTTCCTCGACTGGCTGGAGGGGTTCAGGTTCACAGGGGAAATACGGGCGGTTGCTGAAGGTGCCATCGTCTTTGAAAACGAGCCCCTGCTGGAAGTTCGCGCCCCGATCATAGAGGCCCAGATAGCAGAAACCCTTTTGATCAACCAGGTGGGATTCCCCTCGCTTGTCGCGGCTAAAGCCGCCAGGTGTGTCGAAGCGGCCGGAAAAAGGCCAGTTGTCGACTTCTCGGCCAGGAGAACCCAGGGAATCGATGCTTCCCTGAAAACCGCTCGTTGCAGCTATATGGCCGGGTTCGCAGCCACGAGCAACGTTCTGGCAGGAAAGTTGTACGGCATACCTGTTACCGGCACCATGGCCCACTCTTTTGTAATGGCCCATGAAAAAGAGATCGATGCCTTTTATTCATATGCAGAAATATTCCCTGACAAGTGCATCTTTCTGATAGATACCTACGACACCATAGAGGGTGCAAAGCTTGCCGCCCGAGTGGCGAAACAGATGGAAAAGAAGGGTAAAAGGCTTTTTGCCGTGCGACTCGATTCCGGAGACATGATTGAACTGAGCAAGGCGGTAAGAGAGATCCTCGACCAGGCGGGGCTTCATGAAACAAAAATTTTTGCAAGCAGCGGTTTCGACGAATTCGAAATCCAGAGACTCGTCGGATCCGGCGCTGTAATCGATGCATTCGGAGTCGGAACAAAGCTTGGCGTCTCGGCAGACGCACCATACGGCGACATCGTTTACAAAATGGTTGAGTACAACGGCAGGGATGTAGCAAAAAAAAGTCCGGGCAAGTCGACCCTGCCCGGAGAAAAACAGGTATTACGAATATTGGACGAAAATGGTATGATGATGCACGATATAATCGTAAAAAAGGGAGAAAGAATCACAAAAGCCGAAAACATGTCGCCGCTACTGGAAAAGATAGTCCAAAACGGAGAACGGATAAGGCCTGCGTCAAGCCTGAACGAGGCAAGGCAACGATTTTCACAGCAATATGAGTCTCTCCCCCAGGAAGTAAAAGATCTCAACAAACCGGCCAGATATCCCGTGCTTCTTTCTGCGGCGCTCGGCGGAAAACAAAGATCTGGATGATTCTTGGAATCATTCGCATCACCAATTTTACTTTTTTAATTTCAGCAAATTTCTTGCTTTTTCATTTTTTTCAAGTAAACTTTCATGACTGGCAGCAATCATCTCCGGCATGAAAAGATGGCTTTTTTCCCCGACTCCGGAGGTGTTTTCACGGTAAAACAGATAATTTTGATAAACTTCTTTTTTATTGAATCCCGGCAAATGCTCAGACCAATGCTCAGGAATATTCAGGCAGGTCTGCCCTTCGCATTTTGAAATCACCGAAACAAGCAGAGGGACCTCATGGTTTACAGCAGCAAGCCAGCAAAATCCTCCTGGATATTGACTACGGCGGTATTACTATTACTAACCATTGCCGTCCCGGCCGCATTCAGCGCTTCTCCCGGGGATGTGGTGATAAACGAAATCGCATGGATGGGGACAAACGCTTACACCGGAGATGAATGGATAGAGCTTTACAATACGACATCATCTGCTATTTCCTTGAGCGGATGGACCCTCAACGCAACCGATGGCACACCTTCCATTAACCTGTCCGGGACAATACCTGCCAATGGATACTACATCCTGGAAAGAACGGATGACTATTGCATCGCCAATATCAAGGCAGATCTAATATTCACCGGAGCATTATCCAATACGGGAGAATCCCTGGAACTCAGGGACAATACCAGCACGTTGATAGATACAGCAAACAGCAATGGTGGTGCATGGCCTGCCGGCACAAACACTCCCAAAGCGACGATGGAAAGGATCAGTCCTTTCCTTTCCGATACAGACTCGAACTGGCAGACAGCCACAGGAACTGCAAACAACGCCAGGGATGACAGTGGTGATCTTATAATAGGCACGCCCAAGGCCGCCTCCTCTCCACCCGGCCCGGGCCGGGCGCTTGATTTCGACGGTGTGGATGATCACGTGCTTGTTTCCGATGCTGCAAGCCTTGATCTTGCCTCCACGGGAACCATTGAAGCATGGATACACGCGGATTCATTTACAGCAAACGCCGGCATCATCCACAAGGGAGATGCGTCTGATTCGAGTGACGCGGCATACGAGCTCAAATTAGGGGCCTCGGGCTCTGAGACAAAGATAGTTTTTGCGGTATACGACGCATCAGGAACGGTCTATTCCATTACGGGCACAACAGATCTTGTCTCATACAAGAGATACCACATAGCAGGTGTATGGGACAGTTCCGCATCAACCATGACCCTCTATATCAATGGAGTGCAGGAAGCAACAGGGACCGTGGCCGCGGCCAGGAATTCGGCCGGAAGCCTGCGCATCGGCGCGAGGTTCACGGGCGGTGCTGATCCGTTTGACGGGAAAATAGACGAAGTAAGGATATGGAACATTGCCCGCACACAGACCCAGATCAGGGACGCCATGTGCCAGAGGCTTGCCGGGAATGAAAGCGGCCTTGTTGCTTATTACAGGTTCGACCTTGAGTCAGGCACCAGGTGTCCTGACTATACCGGCACCGGGAACGACGGCACCATGACAAACATGGATCCTGCAACAGACAGGGTATTATCGGATGCGGCCATAGGAGATGATAGCGCATACGATTATACCGGAAGTACAGCAACTGATTTTTCAGCCACACTTTCGCATCCGGACGGGGATTCTATAACCGCTACCGGCGATGGCGGCACATGGAGAGATTCCACCAATCCCAAATCCGGCCTGCAGGTATACCGTATAGACGGATCTCCGAATTCAGAAAGAGATCTTGTTCAATGGATAAGGGCTGATCGCAGGATCCGTTACTGGGGGGTATTTGTGACCGGCGGAACCGATCCGACCTATTCATTGAATTATACTTACACAGGATTTCCCGGGATTGAAAACGAAGAAAACCTCAGGCTTGCTTACAGGGAAGCATCGGATCGCTCATGGAAAGACGCCCAGGCAACCCTGGATACAACGAACGACAAGCTTACGGTCTCGGGTCTGTCCGGCACGGAATTCATCCTGGGCTCTCTTGTCGACCCCAGAAACGCCATTCAGTATGGAGGACCCACCACGACCGAATATGTTGCGGTCACCGAAGTCAGCAATTTCAACCTGGGGACCAATGGAACCCTCGAGGCATGGATCTACATGAACTCGTTTAATGACAGCAGCAGAATCATCTTCAGGGGAGATTCGACCATACCCGGGACATGCTATGAACTTAGATTCGGAACAGGCGCAAACAATAACAGGGTGGAATTTGTCATAATCGATTCAAGCGGCACATCTTCGGTCGAGCAGACATCCACTGCTCTTACAACCGGAACCTGGTATCATGTCGCAGGTGTCTGGGACAATGACGGTTTAAACGGTGATGACCGCATGGAATTGTATTTGAACGGCATATTAGAAGACAACACCGGAACCACCAGAACCGCGCGAAACGGTGATACCCTCTACTTCGGCGCACAATTTACAGGCAGCAACTGCATAGACGGGATTATAGACGAAATCAGGATATGGAACGATGACAGGACCCAGTCCAACATACAAGACACCATGTGCCACAAACTAACCGGAACCGAACCCGGGCTTATCGGGTACTGGCGCTTTGACAAGGAAAGCTCGACAGATACGAGCTGCCCTGATTACACCGGCAACGGTAACACCGGCACCATGACAAATTTTTCTAACATCGGCACGGCAAGGGTTTGCTCCAAGGCCCCCATAGGTGATGCAAGCAATCACGACTACACAGGTACAGCCCCGGCCAATTTTTCCGTCACGCTATCGCATCCAGACGGCGACAGCGTTACAGCCACTGGTGACGGCGGTTCATGGAATTCAACATTGAACTCGGTTCTCCAGGTCTACCGGGTGGACGAGGCTCCTGTCTATCCTCCTGACATAGCGTCCTCCCCTTACCCACAGTCGCCAAATGGGCTTACACCGCCGTCTGGCTGGTCGTCCATAGATTATTACCGCTATTGGGGAGTCTTTGTTGCGGGCGGAACAAACCCAACATACCAGTTTGTTTACAACTATGCCGGCAACCCAAGTGTCCCGGCCGACGACTCGGTCCTTGGACTTGCCACCAGGACAGACTTCTGCGACCGCACATGGGCAGACTCGGGAGCCACATTGAACACAACAGCAGACACACTTACAACGACCGGCCAGACCGCAACCGAATATGCGCTTGGCGGCAACCAGGCCCCGCTTGCAATCGAACTTGCCTCATTTACCGCGACACAAGAAGGAGAATGTATAACTTTGAGATGGGAGACAACATCTGAAAACGGCACGCAAGGGTTCTACATCTGGCGCAGTACGCAAAAAACCGAGGGATATGAAAAAGTTTCTGCCTTTATAGAATCCAAGGCCATAGACCCTAATGTTGGAGCTATTTACACGTACAACGACTGCACCGTTGATATCGATATATCCCGCACCTACTATTACCGCCTGGAGGAAGAAGACGACCAGCCGTCAGAGCCCAATACATTTTACAGTCTCATGGGACAAGAGGGAGTCCTGTTCGATCCTGATGATATTAATGAGCCGGAAAGCAGCAGTGGCTGTTTTATAGGTTCTATGGGACAATAACAAGGAATCGGCACGAATATATCAAAAAGGGTCGGGTCTACTTTTGGCCTTTTTTATAAATTACAGGTATTAAGCGCTTCTTCTCCCCTGTCCAATAAAAAAAATGATCTGATCCACGGATAAAAGCTGTGGATGCGTGGCGTTGCTGTAAGGGGTGAGGCGGCGTATTTTTAAGTAGTGCAAGCCGATTCACGGCGAAGAAAAACGCAGCAAGGCTGAAAATGCACTCGCTTATTGCCAGAGAATATCCAAGTAACAGGAGACCGGCCCTTCCTCGTCTTTCTCCGCATCCACAGAGCCGAAATCTATCCCCCCACCCGTGGTGCTCGCTGCAAAAGGGCCGAAAAAGTCAGAACCCTGCGGCTCCATCACTGCCTCTATCCTGTAATAATACTCTTTTCCCTGGTCAAGCCCCCTGTCTTCGAAAACATATGCAGCACCCTGGGTCTGCGACGGAGCCCCGGCCGGAATAAGATTACTTATAAGCATGTACGGGCCGGACGATTTTTCAGCCCTGAACAGATAGAACCCCACAAGATCAATCTCAGAGCCGGTCTCCCAGCTGATCCTGATACATCCGTCCCCGCAAGGTTCGGCGCGTACTGACAAAAGGGTTATGGCCAGGGGAGCAGAAGTTCCTCCCAGCACATACTCGGTTGCTGTCTCACCCGCTTTAATCAAAGTATCGCTGACTGTATTCAAGGTGGCGCCTGAATCTATCCATGTCCTGTCGCAATAATCATCACGCTTTGCAAGCCCCAGCACCGAGTCGTCATCAGGAACCATGGGATTATTGGCATATGAATAATATGCCTGATACGTTGGATTGGTTCCTCCTGTTACAAACACCCCCCAGTAACGTGTATAGTCAATGGAAGACCATCCGGAAGGCGGTGTAAGCCCGTTGGGAGACTGGGGATACGGTGATGACGCTATATCAGGGGGATATACCGCTGGTTCATCCAGCCGGTAAACCTCAAGGCCTGACTTGGGGTTGGTGGCGTCGCTCCATGTCCCTCCATCACCTGTTGCCCTGAAAAAATCACCATCCACATGGTATATCGTGGCCTGGAAATCCGAAGGCGCGGTCCCTGTGAAGTCATGCACGCAAGCATCCCCTATGGGAGCCTCTGAACATACTCTTGCAGCGCCTATGTTGGAAAAATTGGTCATGGTTCCTGTATTTCCATTGCCGGTATAATCCGGGCAACTCGTATCTGTAGAGCTCTCCCTGTCAAAACGCCAGTACCCAACAAGGCCCGTCTCTGTCCCGGTAAGCTTCCGGCACATGGCGTCCCTGATCTGTGTCTGGGTCTGATCAGTACTCCATATCCTGATCTCGTCTATCACCCCATCAAAACAATTGGTCCCGGTAAACTGCGCTCCGAAATTGAGAGAGTCACCGTTCCTCGGAGTCCTGACTGTCCCTGTATTGTCCTCCATTATACCGTTTATATAAAGCTCCATCCTGGTGCCGTCACCGTCTGTTGTATCGTTGTCCCATACGCCTGCCACATGGTACCAGGTGCCTGCTGTAAGAGTTGTCCAGCTCTGCTCTGTGGACGAGGTTCCTGTTGAGTCTGTTATAACGAACTCTACCTTGTTATTGTTGGCCCCGGTCCCGAACTTCAACTCGTAGCAAGAACCCGGAATAGTGGAATCACCCCTGAATACTATCCTGCTGTTATCATTGAAACTGTTGGGTTTCACCCATGCCTCTATGGTACCGTGGGTGCCGAGGTCAAAGCTGCTTACTTCTGTCACCGCGATATACTCGGTTGTTGTGGGGCCCCCATATTCTATGGCGTTCCTGGGATCAACAAGATGGCCCAGGATATATTCCGTGCCTGTCATACCGGTCTTTGTAAGGGTATTTGCTGTTGTATCAAGTATTGCATCAGCATCCTGCCATAGCCTGTCGCCTGCTTTCCGGAACCCCAGAATCAAATTATCCTCGTTGACTTCGAAAAGTCCGCCTGTGTAATCAAGTTCCGCAGTGTAGGTCGGATCTGTGCCTCCCGAAAAAAAGGTTCCAAAATAGTGGGGGTTCTCCTCGAAATATCTCCACCCAATGGGAGATTCCACGTCTGATGGAGCGGTATCAGCCCTGTAGAGTACAACTCCGTCTGGTGATCCCGTGATATCCTTGATCGTCAAGGTATCGCCAGCCGGGCTGGACAAAGACAACGTTGAGGGACTTGAAAAATCAACAGTCACATCATCACCCAAGGGAACACCAGATGTCACCCGGTCGGATGCAGGATCCATGTTATTCATAAGACCATCGCTGTGGTTTTCCGAAAAATCTATACAGACTATCCCTGCTCTCCGGTCGAACCTGTAATATACCATAAGCCCAGTCTCGGTACCTTCCTGCTTCTTGCATAGATTTTCCTGTATCTGTGTGATGGTCCTTGCAGTATTCCAGATCTTCACCTCGTCGATCTTGCCTGAAAAAAAATCAGCCGCAGTGGAATAACGAGCTCCAATGCGCAGAAACCCGGATGAATTCCTTGCATCCCGCGAGCAGTCGGCGCTGTTATCCAGGACCCCATTTATGTAAATTTTAAGATCATCTGTTGCG
Organism: uncultured Desulfobacteraceae bacterium; assembly: GCA_964451355.1. Taxonomy (GTDB): domain Bacteria; phylum Desulfobacterota; class Desulfobacteria; order Desulfobacterales; family Desulfosalsimonadaceae; genus CAYVIE01. The sequence goes on along the minus strand of CAYVIE010000040.1, from coordinate 7,347 downwards.
GCAGTATTTTCAAAAACACCTGCGACATGGTACCAGGTCTTAACTATAAGCTCGGTTGAAGATGTTACGGAATCGGATCCGGAAGAATCCGTAACAGAAAAAACGATCTTTCGTGAATCAGTCCCTGATCCAAACCTGAGGCAGTACGCCTCGTCTGACAAGCTGTCCGCCTTACAGGCAATCACCGCATTATCCTTGAAACTTTCAACATACACCCATGCTTCCAAGGTTCCGGCAGTAGAAAGGTCAAGGGTGGATGTATCAGGCGCAGAAACATAATCATCAGATCCATCAAAGGAAAGACAGCGTCCCGAGCCCGAAGGTGACGACCTGCTCTTCGGGTTTCCCCTGATAAAATCACCGTTTGCCGCCTCGGCGTTCCTCACGGTGTTATCGCTTGTCTGCCAGTTGGCGTCAGTCCCGGCATTGTGGGTAACCAAACGCTCCATTGATGCAAAATTGTAACTGCTGCCCGCGGGCCAGACGCCCCCGTCAGGATTAACCATGTCAATAACTGTACCAGAGGAATTCTTGAGCTGCAAAAACTCCCCCCCGTCATCCAGGGCTCCCGTATAAACCTGGTCAGCAGTTAAATTAGGAATTGTCCAGTCATCATCACGCTCCAGCAAAAAATACCCGTTTGCGGGGATGGTTCCGGAAAGTGTTATGCTGGGGACTCCATCCGCCGCCTCAAGGGTCCATCCGGTGAGATCAATGGCTGAGGAGGTGTTGTTGTATAACTCTATCCATTCATCATCAGGATATGCAAAGGTTCCCATCCAGGCGACCTCGGAGATGGCCACTGATGGATTGTCCGGCACCCCGGATGCGTTGAAATCTACGGAAAAGACAAGAATACCAGCATCCTCCAATATATGATTGCGCTCCGAATCATTGTACCGGTCTTCATCAACAGTCAGCCCCACGTAACTTGTGGTGAGGTCACACCGCCGGAGCCAGCCGCCGTTATTTCCGTTTCTGGTGTTCATGGAAGCAACAACCAGCGGAGTCGTACTATAGGCCTGGCTGAACGTAATGGTGAAACATCCATTATCCCAACCCTGGACAGCGTCCTGAGCCGAAATGGCCTCGTAAACTACGGTGTTGCCCGTGGCAGGATCAAGGAAACTCCCGGAAAGTCCCCCTTCCATGACTACTATGCCGATGGTTTCATTGATGGTTATACTGCCGGAAGCAACTTCCGCTCTTTCCAGGGCAATATCACAACTAGTCGTGGTCACGTTTGAAATCGCCACCTCGAGGAACGGGCGCGAGGGAGTCGAAGGCGGAGTACCGGACTCATTATTCATGGTCTGTATCTGCGCCACAACAGCAGGTGTGGCTGCCACACCGGGAAAGGTTACAGTATCCCATCCGGCCGAACAGCCAACATTTAATCCACACTGAACAGTCTGAGTGGAATGCGTGGTGGCATAGATCGTGTTTCCATCCGGCAGGATGGTGGTCCCTGTCTCTATGGCAAGGTAATGGACAGTCATTGCCACGTGTTGGCCGTCTTCAAAATCAGGCTCCACCTGGCATGCCTCGAATCCGGTTGTGGTGACGTTTCTTATCCGTATGGAGCAGGGATTGTTCCCGTCAGATGTGGGAAGTATCACTACCACCGGAACTGTCGAATAAGTATTCGAAAATGTTACAGACGTAAAGGAAGGGGTGGTGAAAGTGTTATTCAATGTAACTGTACCCACCTCGAAGTTCCCTGCGAAAACAAGGCTTTGTGTGAAAAAAAGGAGCGAAAAAATAGGGGAAATAAGGATAAAACAAATCTGGGTAACTCCTTTATTACCCAAAAAGCTTCTAATCGGGTGACAGAACCAAGCGAAACTTATATTTTCTTTAATTTCAAACATTTTTAACCCGCACTTATTACTTTTAAAGTCATGGAACTCAACCATTGTAGGAAAATTTCTTATAGGCAAATAAACGAAGTTAAAAAGACTTGGCAAGTGAAAAATAAAAACTGTAAATTCTATACTTGGTGTTTGAGCAGCAAATTAAACTGATTGCCAAACCATTGCCTTTAGAGTAATTTTCTCGGGAAGTTATCGGTCAGACAAATCATGGACCCAACCCGACCCGGAGACAATGAATGACAAAAACACCACCTTTTCATGCAGCCTGTGACAGGTTAATCGCCCACCCATTGGAACGAAAGATCAGGCAATGCAGAATGTTTTACGCCACAAAGCTGTTTTTCATGCTTTTGGCCCTTCTGGCATGGACGGCAAACGTTGTTGAAGGATTTACCAGGCCCGGGAGCAATGGCCTGAAAATAGAAATGATCAGTGACGGGATAGCAAAAATCGACATGAGCCAGGCTGTTTCAGCCGGCTTGGACGAAACCTCCTTTGCAAGCGGTAATCTGGCCCTTTTCCGTGCAGATACCCAGATCCCATTCTATCTATCTATCCATGACACAGACGCATATCTCACCTTCTACGCCCCTGGGTATGAGGATGTCTATACCGGAACAGACGTATTCTGGCTCTATTCAGATAGCAGCCCGGAGGATGGGGCCATGGAAATACGGCCTGCACCGCCAGACCCCGAACTTCCTGAGTTAGAGACTTACATCCACACAGAAACCATGGAAAAAAACCTGCTTTTGTGGCCCCAGGCGCCGGGCGCGCCGGAACTCGATTTCTGGTTCTGGCAGCGTTTTTACCAGGATTCTGTAACAACAACATCCATATACATTTCAGAACCTGCTGAAGGGAGCAGTGTAACCATCAAGGTCTATCTGGTGGGCTGGACAGATGGCCAGCACGGTGCGAGTATTTCGATAAACAACGGCCAGGAACATACCGAGTACTGGCAAGGCGCAAAACGACATACCATATTAATCGAATCACCAGGTCTGCCCCCAGGTTATGCCTCTGTCAAAATTTCTTCCCTGGACCAGGAGGGCCAATCCTTCTACCTTGACAAAATTGAAGCTGAATATACGAGAAAGCTTGTTACCAGCGGCTCTGCAATCTCATTCAAAGTTCTGGAAAATAATCCGGTGAATATCAGGATCACTGGATTTTCTGATGCAGGGATCATCGTCATGGATGTGACTGATCCGCTCCGTCCTGTCCTGCTCGGCGATCTTGCTGTTGAACCTGATGGCACCGTATATGCCGCAACCTTCATGCATCCAGGAGGCGAAAAAACATATTGCGCAGCAGCCCGGACCGGACTTACCGAGCCGGAGCGGATGGAAATGATCCCGGATCCATCATGGCTTGCAACCCCGCAGTCAGGCGCCGACTACCTGCTCATCACCGTAGGTGACCTTGTTTCATCATGCGAGCGACTTCTGGAGCTACGAAAACGCCAGGGCCATTCTGTCATGTCCGTACCGGTTGAAACCATCTATAACGCCTTTTCAGGCGGCAGATTTTCGCCCGACGCCATCCGGGAATTTCTCAAATTCGCATCCAGTTACTGGAACACAGCACCGAGATACGTCCTGCTTGCAGGTGATGCGAACATTGATTTTTTTGATAACTTTTCAACGGGCAAAAAGAATATAGTTCCGCCATGTCTCGCACCATCCGCCGAGCTAGGACTTATCCCGTCTGACAACCCCTATGCCTGCCTCGATGATGACGACAGGATACCCGACCTGTATATCGGCCGGATTCCAGGAAACGATCCGGAAGGTATCCGGCAGATTTGCAACAAGATCGTCTTTTATGAGTCCGACCAGCAGGCAGAAGCGCAAAACGTCCTTTTTGTAACAGATGACGACAGCACAAGCTATGAAACCCAGAGTGAAAACCTTGCCTTGTATTTACCATCAACCTTCACAGCCCACAGGGTCTATGCCAGGCTTTTCGAGGATTTTTCCCTGATCCCTGATGAAATCGCCCGGACAATAAACATCAACAATATCCTGCTCGTAAACTATATAGGCCATGGCGATGTATTCCACTGGGGCGTTGAGCCATTTGGCGGTGGCGAATTCATATGGGAAGCCTCAGACATAACAAGGATACTTCCCGGCGCAACCCCTCCCCTGGTGCTCTCCCTTAACTGCCTGAACGGATACTTTGCCCAATCTGCAAGATACTCACTTGCCGAGGAATGGGTCCTGAATGATCCGGGGGCCATTGCATGCTTTGCACCAAGCGGTCTGGGATACGAATGGGATTACAACAGCCTCAACTCAAGTATATTCACGCTCCTGTTCGACTCCGGCGAAAACATTGCCGGCCGGCTCGCAACAGATGCAAAGATAACTACATACAATAAGACCCTTTATGAATCCCTGTTAGATTCCTTCAACCTGATCGGCGATCCTGCAACACGCCTTGCTGTATACCGTAATCCCGACGATGTGGTAACCGTCTACCGGCTTACAGCGGAAACAAGCAGCGGGGGACACATCGAACCTATAGGCGCTACACCGGTTTTCCAGGGCGAGGATTTAACATTTGAGATCGTGCCTGATACAGGTTACAAGATATCAGAAATAACAGTTGACGGGGTCCCCGCGGTGGTGACAGAGACTTACACGTTTTACAATGTCAACGCCGACCACACCATATACGTTACATTTATAAAAAATGAATCGTCAGGAGGAGGCGGCGGGGGCGGCTGTTTCATAAATACGTTCCTGCCGCGGAGCATGCGCTCCAGATGAGCGCAGGATCTGCGGCACTATATTATCCAAACAGCAAGCAGGGACGCATGCAGGCATATGGGCGAAAAATACGGGACAGGATCATAAACATGTGATTCTCACTCAACCATATTGGTTGTATCATGATCATCTTCAAGACAATCTATGCTCGCTCTTGATGGATTCAATAATGTAATCCCGGCTGAAGAGATTCCAGGGGGGACGAGATACCACGCCATAACGTCTCAGGACAGAAGGCCCGTGGATATCCTTTTTTTTCCCGTGGATATCGATATGGTAGAAGCAGCCGCTTCAGCCTACGAACCCCTCAAGTTCGTGGATTCTCCGCATATTTCAACAATTACCTCAATCATAAAAATTCGCAGAAAAACCCCGGGCATAGCAATAATCCTGCAGCCAGCAAGGGGGATCCCTCTTTTTGAATACTGCCGCCCCGGCGGGTTAGAGCTAGACGACTTCCTTGACGTAGCTGTCCAGGTTTCAACTGTGTTAAACGATCTGCACAGGGCGGGAATAACCTTTCCTGGATTGTCCAGCAGGCTTTTCCGATTCCTGCCGGACAAAGGCCGGGTCATGTTGTGCAGCCTGCCGCCTCCTTTGGTCTTTGCTGGAAAAAAATATGCCGATCTGAATTCCCGGTCAGGGAATATCGCTATTTTAGAAGAATTCCTCCCATACATTTCACCAGAGCAAACCGGCCGCACGAACATGCCGCCAGATCACAGGAGTGATTTCTATTCTCTCGGCATCCTGTTTCACGAACTTCTTGCCGGAAATTTCCCATTCCATGGAAAAGATCCCAGGGAAATCATACATGCTCATATGGCCATTATTCCAGCACCGCTGCATACCATCCATCCTGATATACCGGCTGCTGTATCAGAGATGATTTCAAAGCTCCTGGAAAAGGACCCGGCCAGGCGCTATAAAAGCGCCTATGGAATCCGCGCGGACATAAAGAGGCTGAGAAAAGATTACCACCGTTTTGGCCACATAGAGGGGCCAATCGATCTCGCAAGGATGGACGCCCCGGAAAAACTTGATATATCGGATACCTTTATCCAAAGAAAAAAAATAGACGAATACCTGCTAAACCTCTACAGGCGTGTCTCCAGGGGCGAAACCATAATGGCGGTTCTTGCAGGGCCCCCGGGTATCGGAAAGACCAGCGCAGCCAAAGCCTTTGCAAACCTGGTAAGGCAGAAAGGAGGAATCTTTGTATCAGGCTCCTTTTCAAAAAAGCGCCAGAGCCTCCCCTATGACGCATTTGCACAGGCATTCTCGGCACTGATCCGCTGGATCCTCTCCCAGAGCAGCCCAAACGTGGAAAAATGGAAAAAGAAAATCGACACAGCCCTGGGACAGAATATACGCATTATATCTGCCCTTGTTCCTGAAATAACTTCCCTGATCAAACCAGGAATTTCAATACCACCGATACTCCCTGCAGACGCACAAAGCAGGTTCAACATTGTTTTTGAAAAATTCCTGAAACTTTTTGCAAGCCCTGAAAATCCTCTTGTGATCTTCATCGATAATCTGCATTGGGCCGATCCTGCCAGCCTGAACCAGATCGAGGCGTTTTTTGCTGAATCGACCGCAAAAAATATTCTTCTGTTATGCGCCTTGAACCCTTACACCGTGGATTGCAGCATAGACTCATCAGCCCAAATAGCCCGTATGATAAATCCTTTGCAACACAGCCAGGCCGCTTCTGATTCCAGCTACCTGGCAGGGGAGACGCAACAGGTCTCCAGCAAAATCCTTACCCCCCGCAAAGCCGCGAACATCTATCGATTTGATCTTCCACCTCTTTCCAGCCATGAAATAAAGACCTTCCTGTCAAGCATTCTTGTCAGAACCACAACAGACACAGGAGAACTGGCCCGCCTGTTTTTCGAAAAGACCGGCGGGATTCCAGCAAGGCTTATCCACCTGATCGAGATGGCTTATCAGACCGGTGCCCTGTGGTTCGACTTTGAAACTGGAAAATGGGCATGGAAGGTCAAAAGCATAGAAGAGCTTCCTGGTTATGAAGACAAACCCTTTACAGCACCAATGCTTCCCCCGCCCCGGGTACCCCCTGAAACTTCAAGACTGCTGGGACTTGCTACATGCCTGGGAAGGAGTTTTTCCCTGAAAAGCCTTGCGCGGCTCACGGGTATGCAGCCGTTGCACCTGTGTGCCGAACTGTGGCCGGCCGTGGAGAAAAAAATCATCACCGCCGGCTCCGAAGCAGGGGTCAGATTGCGTAACGCCATGATAGCCTTCCTCCCCCCGGCAAATCGTGTAAAAACTGATGAGCCCATAGGGGACGCATTGTTCTGGTTCATAAGCGAAAACCTATGGGAAGAGTATTCAAAAGTTCTGGATGAAAACGAACGCAGGGAGATTCACCTGAAGATAGGACGTATCCTCCTGACTGAATCCGCGCCTGAGCACCTGGAGGATAGAATCTTTGAAATAGCCCACCACCTGAACCTTGGAGCCTCAAGCAAGGGACTTTCAACAGATGAACGCATACAAGTTGCGTTCATCAACCTGGAGGCGGGAAAGCGCGCACTCTCTTCAAGGGCCTATCTGCAAGGAATCAAGTATCTTGAAAAAGGTATCGAAATCATAGGAGAAAATTCATGGAATAATCATCCTGAGCTTACTTTTGCCCTTCATGCGGCCCTGATGGAATGCGAATATCT